>DASQQK010000278.1:0-2269 GCA_035643435.1 Nitrososphaeraceae archaeon
GGAAAAAGGAGTTCCCTGGGTATATTTCCCATGCCTAGCGTTGCACTAATTTTCTTAGAATGTCGATCTTAGTTTTCAGACGTTTCGGTAGAGTTGAATCCAGTTATGCTTTCTAGACTGTTAACTATTGTACGATTGGAAGGTTGCCCTAATAGAGAGTAAGTCGCTATGAACGGTTCATCGACGCTTCCCTCCTCTCCGACAAGCTCAAAGGCATCTCCGACGAACATCAGAGAACCAGAGGTGCTCGCTTCTTCCTGTAACGGAGATAGTATCACCTGGGCATTCCTGCTCAAAGGGATTACATTTGCAGTCATTCCCCCAAACTCCTCGGGTATCACAGCTGTGGCGTTGGTTGGGCTTACAACAGTCCAGACCACAGGAAGTACTGGTCTAGTTGAATGATAAGTCAGAATTCCATCATATACTCCGCCGTCAGTTCGGGGGTTCAATATAATCGCAGTCTGAGTGTCATTTCTATCCGGAAGTCTGCTCGGCGATGACGATATATCACCCTGCCAAGAGAATGTCTGACTTATCGGAGGTTCTAATTCAGATGGAGATACTCCTGTAGCAGACGCCTCGTCATTTGACATTTGATTACTATCTGTCTGAGCCATTAAGTGTTGCCCACTACTACTTACAATTCCACTACTGCTACTGCCTACCACAGCCCAGGCTGTCATTGCAGATAGTGTGATACTCAAGATTCCAACGAAAATTGGCCTGCGGTACGTTTGAGTCCTTGGCCACCGCACTTTCGTTCCTGCATTCGACTCCTTGTACATCCTTTGTGTGTTTCTTGAATTTCCTAAAATAGTTTTCTCTGTTACAATGAGATGACTCTCGTGATCAGGATCTGTAAGCGAACAAGAGGCAATTGGCTAAATAGTTTATTGAATATATTATCCTGATGCACACGGTTCAACTAAAGATGCAGCTTCCACTTGAAGAAGAGTTAACTATTTCTCAAATTCTACGGATTTACGGAAAGAGCTTCAAGCAGATTTCAGAGCGTTATTCAGATGGACGGGATGGAAGATGTGCCATTGGCGTGATTATGTCCTATCATGGCTGGAATGGAAAAGACGATTTTCATGCTTCTAGGAAATTATCAGCTGCGTCAATTGCGTTGAGACGTGCAGGAATTGATAAAAACTTGCTAATAGGGATGAATGACTCAGGTATGCCATTTGGTGAAATTGCAGACTTTCTAGATAGATATAATGATATTTTGAATTCGTATTAGGACAGAAAGGCCGAGTACTTTTGGCGGAATGAGATACTGCCTATTCTACTTAATCGGGATGAATTACGTGCTTCCATTTCATTTAGAAACAATCCCTCGCAAGTGTGATTAGTAACCAGAAATTATGGGCAACTTGTGCACTAGATCGCGATCGAAAATGCGCTGGGCGGCCAGACTCATAATCAAAAATATTTCCTGTGCACCACGTCTATTGTCTGCCATTGTAATGCCATCATAACAGTATGTCGGGTCAGTTTGAAATCCCTTGATGCCCTTGCCCAGAAGAATAACAGCAGCCTACATGCCCACGTACTAGGCGTAACCCAGTCAATTCCTTCTATTTCACAGTCCTCACATTTGGCAGTTCTGACCGACACATTGGTTTCATCTATACATGAAAAATGTTCAGATTGACTTGGCTATTTACATTTATAATTCCTTTTAGATCTCATTTTGAGTCCTAGAACAAAGAACGATATTTCTTAAATGTCCATCCAGTTGTCGCAGTTTCTTTTCCAATTCAGCTGCCACTACCAGTTATTATTGCTGTTCTATTTTGTTGTGTGTCTCCCCTATTAGAGGTGTTCATACTTATTTATTGCGTCAAACATTCGCAATATCTACATCGACCTTCAGTCGCGATATCCTTACCACGCTACTGACCGTAACGGTTGATGAGCGGGGAGTTAAATAAAAACTGATAATCATGGCCGAACGCACTAGGTTTTTAGGCTTGCGGTTTTGGTTAAAGTTTTGGACTGCACTATATTTCTATATCCAATCTCTAGAATTCAGCCGCAGATCTGATTCCCAATCCTTAGCTCCACTTCTAAGGCACTCCTCATAAAGGTGCAGGTATATTGGGGAAAGGTCTGTCACCTCTCACCATTATCGCAAGTGCAAAACTTGGACTTGTTAAAAAAGGAATTAGTTTCGGATAATCTGCCATTATTTGGCATTTAGGTTTGTTATTCGTTCAAATGAGTTTGGAGGCACCTCAAGATCTGTGAACTGAGAAGG
>DASQQK010000279.1:0-56557 GCA_035643435.1 Nitrososphaeraceae archaeon
ATCTCACGTTCACATAAGAAGCAAACTTCTATATTGATTCTTGATAAATTTGGAAGAGTGAAACTTTCTTTGGTAGGTGTAAATATTATCAAAGGGACCAAACATGAAGTCCTGACTGATTTGCTGAGATTGCTTGGGAGCGGCTCTGATCCTATGAATAATAACGGTGGAGGTAGGTTCGAGAAGATCAAAAGTACAGATGATAAATACTGGGATCTTCCACCACAGGTACATCTTTTGGATGATATCCGACTGATAGATTTTTCGAATCTTACGTCTTCAGAAAATCTTTCTAAAGTTATTAGGGACGAAGTTGAAAAATCATCCTCTAAAGATATTCTTGCCATAATCAAAAAGTAACACAGTTTTCCAGCCAATGTTCTTCTCAATTGTCAATTTGAGTGGTTTAATACTGCAACTAGGGATGAATTGGATGAAAAATCAAATATAAGGCATACGTTGGCCATTGGTTTTGATTGGGACATACTGGGAGCATTTAAATATTAGGCGACACTAATTAGGTTGGTCTAATCAGATATGAGTCTTACAACTGATTACGAAGAAATTGATTCATTAATATTGTTGAGAGAAATTGCAGAGATTATCAATTACAGGATAATTACATCGACCATGTACTCGGCAAAGACAGTACTCCAGATATCTACTGAAAATAAGCTACCGTTAAGTTCGACTTATAAAAAGATGAGCAGATTATGCAAAGCAGGGATTTTGTCTGTAGATAGGGCGTCGATAGACAGTAACGGGAAAAAAGTTCTTTATTACAAGAGTAAGATAAGAGCGATCGAGGCTTCTTTAAATAATAACGGGCTTGCAGTTCGAGTGAAGAAATAGATATTATCAAAATTAATAAACAAGCGTAAGCATCATGTCGAGATCAAGGAAAGCCATTGATGACTGGACCGTGACCGGTAATGCCGAGCATAATAGGTTATATTAGATCTGCTCACATAGATGAAATGTACGAGCTTTCTGTGTTGTTAGATTTTCCTGGTTAGGAAGTCCTAATATTTAAACAGTATCGTTTTTCACTTGTGATTCAATCAGTGATTAAGGGAAATCTATTTATTTGTGATCATTAGGTTAGCCTAATGGATGAATCTGAGCAGGCGCCTAACAGAGTCGTATTTGATTTTTTTAATTCTTACGACTAATAATTTAATGATTCTTCCGTTCTTCATTGAAGATGGGATCGCACAACAGCTAACCAAAAACCAACAATCTGCAGGTCCACTCATAGTCTTCATCAATCTTGAAAGGATTGTAACTCAGCTTAACCTTACAAAATACAGTTTAGATAGTGGTGATCTTGAATCTGCATTTCAGCATGCCTATATTCCTCATTCGGTTATGTTTCCAGTAATTAAACCAATATTAATCAATGTTGACCCAGATTCTGCAAAAAGTCTTGAAAGTCTACTCACCGATCTTCCAATTAAGATTCGTGAATCAGAGAGCCCAGAAGAGGCATATTCCAGTATTGAATCGGATGTTACATCATTAAAAAGCTTATTAGACAACATCTCGAACTCAATGATTGAACAGAGTTCCCTTAAAGACAAAGGATTTGTACTGCAAGTTTCAGCTGCACTTTTAGAAGACGCAATTCAGTATTATAAGCTAATCAATGCGTCAGCTGGCCAGGATGACCCTGCCAGATTCAACCTACATAATTCTTTGGGATTAGTAAACAGTTCGCAGACAAATTTTGAGAGAGTTGCAATCTCTGTAGACGAGCGTAGGCGGGACGAGGTCCGATCTTTCTATAATCAAATAAAAGACAGCATGAAAAATGATATTCCATTTGATACTGTTGCTAGTTTTGCTTCTGCAATCGAACGAGACTTCACGGAGGAACTGACTTTAAGTAGTGGCAGTGAAAGCGCTTCAGAACAGGCAAATTACTTTTCTGCTATTAGGGATCTACTTAACAGTACTATTGTATCGGTGAACGGTGGGAATTATGAAGCTGCTCATACGGACGCTACTATGGCATATTTAGATAACTTTGAATATCTAGAGGCACCTATCGAAAAGCATGATCCTGATTTGGTAACGGCCATCGAACTTGAGATGAGAGAGGAACTCCGTCAAATGATAAATGATGAACGTTCTCCACAAGAGATTAATATTCTCATCACTGGGATCTTGGGCAAATTGGAACAAGCTGAAGATTTGCTGAAAAATGATCCGGAATATCTATCAAATTCGAGCAACAATAAAACAGCTAGCGGGTCTTCACTAGTAAATATTCAGGGATTGCGGCAAGGATTCGGTACCTATTCTGGAGAAGCTCGGCAGATGGGAGAGGCAGACGACCCAGCAAAGGAGTCTGTGAAAAATAGCGTAGATCGGATTAGATTGAGTCTGAGTGAGATGCTTAGACTCTATGAAAATAAGAATTATGAAGGTTCACTATTGGCAGCGCAATCCGCATATCTAGATAGCTACGAGGTAGTTGAAATTCCGTTAAGACCGATAGATCCTGATTTCACGCTCGAGATGGAGATCAAATTTGCTGAACTGAGGCACTTACTTCAGCTTCATGAACCTTTATCAGAAGTCAATGCGAAGACCATAGAAATAAGAAGAGGATTAGACGAATCGGAAAGGCTTGTGTCTGGTGTGGGAATTGTAGCACCTGCAATTGCATTCTCGACCTCCTTTTCAATCATATTCAGAGAGGGTCTTGAATCAGCCTTAATTATAGGCGCTGTTCTCACATATCTGCAAGCGTCTAGGAACACACGCTTCAAAAAACATGTATACTACGGGATTCTAATTGCTGTTGTTGCCACAGCTGCAACATGGTTCGTGGCACAATATATGATTGAAATTTCTGGGGCGAACAGGGAATTAATAGAGGCGGTGGCTAGTCTTTCTGCTGTAGCAGTACTTTTCTGGGTAAGCTTCTGGGTATTAAACAAGATCGAAACCAAGAAATGGATTGAATTTGTTAAAGCAAAAGTCTGGAAAGCTACTACAACAGGTAGTGTCATTGTATTTGTTGCCCTGGCATTTTTCACTGTCTATAGGGAAGGATTTGAGACTGTCTTGTTTTACCAAGCTATGCTGTCTTTTGCAAGATACATGGAATTGTACGTTATTGTAGGGATGCTCTTAGGACTAGCTGTGATCATCGGTGTTGCTCTTCTGATTAATAGACTTGGCAGAAGATTGCCATTAAGGGCACTCTTTGCATTAACCATGGGAATAGGGGCTTACATGTCCATAGCCTTTATGGGCAACGCAGTCAGAGAATTACAAGAACTAGGGATAGTGTCTACTACTCCACTGGTCGGAATAGTTCCTAGACTGGACATTAACCTAGCGACCATGACAGGCATTCATCCCACACTTGAATCTGTGATTGCTCAAATTGTTCTCCTTTCCATATACTTGATAGGTTCACTCTATATACTGGTTCTTAAACCCCGGAGACAGAAAGCTGTCGCGAGCGCACGCAAATCAATGGCAGATCTACAAGGAAAAGAGGAGGGATGAACGCATAATGTTACGCACCTCCATATTCTAGAAGCCTTGGACCCGAAATTTGGGGAATCCTGACTGGAAGTGAATCATTAAATCTCATCATGAATAGTGATCGCAATCAAAAATAATAAATTAACTCCTACCGATTGATTTGATATTACCCCCGAATGATGAGATCTAGAGCTAAGGAGAAAGGAAAGCACGCCCACTCTACGCATTATCGAAGACTGGTATGGGAAAATATAGTGTGGCCTCTGATTATTCAAGTGAACCGTCCGTATTTCACA
The DNA here is from genome assembly GCA_035643435.1 of Nitrososphaeraceae archaeon. Lineage (GTDB taxonomy): Archaea > Thermoproteota > Nitrososphaeria > Nitrososphaerales > Nitrososphaeraceae > TH5896. Next base: position 3,798 of record DASQQK010000279.1, read on the forward strand.
CTGGAAGAATATCAATTCAAAAGGAACGAATTTTGTAAGAGTAACAACATCCCGGTATCCAAGCTATCTGGCGGATTAGTATCATTGATTATAAAGGATATCCTGAAGAAGGACTATGAACACAGAACCTGGATTTATTCAATTCATTATAGGCTCATTCCCTATATGCGCAAAAGAACGAGGCTTGAATATGGCCTCGCAGTAAGGGAATCTTCTGGGAAGCGATAGTAAACAGTTGTAACAAGTACTTAATGGCTACGGTGATGGTGGCTTGAATCTGAATACAAGGACCTGAATAAGACTGTACCATCTTATAATCAATACTACAAATTTAGGGAAAGTATTCGAAACACTTTCTAATCTATTTATATCTAATTTACACACACAAACATGGACATCTACAAAGGCAACGGCATGTGCACCTTTCAGAGAAGAATAGTAGACATATTTTTAACTATGACACAGTCGTATAAGAAATGAGTAAGAGGTGTACTCAACGGCCGGAAGTCCAGAATCCCGACAAAGGCATAAGAAGACAGTTTGCAGTATTTGCGGAAAAGATTTTGAATCAGAAGACACATTGAATACACACAAAAGAATGGAACATAGTGAATCGAGTCATGCACCAGCCGGTGTAGCTTAGATTTTTCTATATTTTTATTTTTCTTTCCATCTCACACTTACATAGCTGCGCTTCTTAATACTTTGCACAATTAACTGTCAAGCTGCTATCGAGTGTATAGCTTAGAATGATAGACAGGAGAGCTACTTGCAACTAGAAGTGTTTCGAATTGAGGTCGCTCAGACTCGGCAACTGAGGAGAACATTGAACAGTATCTTAGGTCAAAGTAAATTCTAGAACAAAAATGATAAATACTTAGAGTCAAAGATGTAACATAGTGGAGCCTCGGTTACTTAGTATTATAATAGCGACCAATTGCATATTCCTGGCTAACCTTTGTATTAACGAATCAATTTCCAGTTTCGCTTCCACGACTCCGAATCCTGATGACAATGTAGAAAATGTTACTTTGAGAGTCCTTTTTGACGAGTTTAATAAGAAGGGTATGGGAAAATCACTCGTAGATAATGCTCTGGAGAAATTGAGGCTAAACCATCCCGATGTTAATATCGAAGTTGAATATACGGATACCCCGTATTCTCAAACAAAGAGGCAGATAGAGAACAATATTACTAATGGAAACCCAATAGATATAATAAGTGTCGATCAAATTTGGTTGGGAGACCTTGCTGATAAGGGGCTGTTGACGGATCTAACAGGGAAGGCTGAAGATTGGGGAAGACTATCAGATTTTTACCAGTCCAACATTGACGGCATGATCTATAACAACACAGTATATGGAATTTGGGCTTGGACTGATGTGAGAGGAATATGGTATTGGAAGGACTTATTGGAGGAGGCAGGGGTGGATGCCGCATCACTAACTACTTGGGATGGGTATATCGCAGCTGCAAAGAAGCTAAATTCTACACTTGGACCCAGAGGTATTAGTGCAATTCATCTCACGGGTGCCAATCATTCTGCTGATCTGTGGTATCCGTATCTGTGGATGCTTGGAGGAGAAATACTGAGGCAAAGGGAAGGATACCCATCTGGGGGCTCATATTGGTTTCCTGCTTTTAATAGCACAGAAGGTGTTGAAGCCCTTTTATTTATCCAAGACCAAGTGAAAGCTGGAATAGAGCCACAGACTACCCACAGTTGGGGAAAAGAATTCTCTGATAGAAATTTTTCCGTAATGATTGAAGGATCCTGGTTACCCTCAAACCTGGATGTAGCGGATTTCTCTAGGGTGGGTTTCATACCGGCGTTTCCCACGCCAGATAATGATACTGTCACAGCAACGCTAATGGGAGGTTGGGAATTTGCCATCCCACAGACATCTCCAAATAAAGATCTGGCGTGGGAACTCATTTCATTGATGCTAGAGCCTCATATTTTGTCTCCTTGGTTAGCAAAAAGTGGGTATTTACCCACCCAGCTAATTATCGGAGAGGGATCGTTTTCTGAACAATTAAGAAAAACGAATCCATACTATGATAACATGGTTTCTATGATCCCCTTAGGAGGAAGTAGACCATCTATACCGGCATACCCCGTTATTGCTGATGCAATTCGGAGTGCTCTCGATGGGGTTTATTACCATAACGAAGACCCGAAAGTAGCGCTTAATAGGGCAGCAGAGATATCAGCCGAAAAATTGGGATGGTAGTGGTAGTTAGGATGTTATGATCAAGATTAATCTTGAAGGAAAGAGCATAAGAAAGATCGCACTTGTTCTAATAGTGTTGATTGTTAGCTTTTCGTTTGCCTCATTATTTTTCATACAGGACATTACTAAAAATGATATTGAAAACAGATTTTTTGAACAACAGAAAGAAAGACAAATGGAGTATACAAAAATAATTAGCACCCATATGAGCTCCGATCTGGAAAGAGTAATAGCCATGATGAACGGTTTAGGTAATTCGGTATACGTACAGGTGAATGAATTCTCATCTCCAGCATTAAAAGAATTAATGCAAGAAGAGTTTGATAAATATGATAACATCATAAATAGGCTTTTCATTTTAGACAATAACGACATAATGACTATCGGGCTAGCAAGAACGAGGGAGCCACTTGTGGGCAGTGATTTGTCATTTAGGGATTGGGTAAGAGAGACGAGGGAGAGCAACTCGACTGTTTTTTCTGATGGTTTTGAGCGACAGGGTTTATACAGGATCTTTATATCACAACCGGTTTTCGACAGAGATTCGGGTGAATATATTGCGACGGTAGGGGCTTCAGTTCTAGCAAATCCTTTTTTCTCTCATTATAAAAATATTGAGAACTTTGAGGAAGGATTCTTGGTTTCATATAACAAGAATGGAGATTTACTGTACAACGGACTCAATAAAAGTTTAGTCGGTCTGAACTTTTTTGGGCCTGAAGTTCAGAGTGCTATCAACCATAATGAGGTTGTAAATAATCTAACTAAATCGCTGATCTCATTAGCTCAGCCTTCCTATGCTGTTTACGATTATGGTGTTGGAGAAAGAATTAATACCCAACGACCAGTGCTGGTAAATGACGAACCCCAATATTTTTTGCAGGTTATTACTCCAACTACGAAGATATATTCACAGATTCAAGATGCATTATACTTGGAAGAGATCAAGATATACTTCCTACTTGCAGGCACGCTTGCGGCGATCGTAGTATTGGTATTCATTCTTGTTGAATGGAACCACATACTACAGGGGGAGGTGAAAAGGAGAACAACTGAACTGCATGAATCAGAGGCTAAAGCAAGGGAGTTGGAAGACTCGTATGACGCAATGAAGAATTATTTGCAGGAAGTAATGAAGGAAATTAGGAGAGAACGGCCAAGCTAGTACGGCATTCTTCTGCGCAGGCGCTCCCACCGGGCTACTCTTGCTGGTCGTCGGCTGATACATACAATTTAATTTGGAGGTACCTTTCAAGCTTCTTTGCTAGCAACTCATCTGGTTTCAACGCTCCTGTTTCTACCTTCTTAAGGAGTGAAGCCTTTTCACTCATCTTTATCCCTAGTTGTTCGTGGGTAAATCCCTTTTTCATACGCGCCTCCCGAATCATTCTTCCAAAATCCTGTGATAGGACTGTTTCGTCGGTAAGTTGGATTCTATTGCTAGCTAACCTTCGAACTGCCGGTTTGTTTTTGGCAACAGGTTGACGAAATCTTGATGAAGATGGTCTGTTGGATTCAGTAATCCCTGAATCATATGGCTTTCCTCTTCTGGAACACTGAGAACACACTCTAAAGATCGAGCCTTCAATCACTGCCTTAACAGTCTCGTTAACCTGTCGTCCGCATACTTCGCAAAATGATGACGACGATATTGGCAACTTGAATAACCCCTTAATAGGAGCTGTTTAACCTTTCTTTAATGTTTGCTGAACTGTCATATTAAGCACAATTTCTGCAATATCGCTCGAGTATTCTGCAACTCGTCGCAGGTTTTCAGCTATTATTTTAACTCGATAAATATCGTTCATGCTCCCCAAATTACTTAACCCATTCATGATTGACCTTTCCAGAGAATCTATTTCTCTTGCCTTCTCAATCGCCTTGTCAGCTGAATCATAATGCTGTTTAAACATAGACAAACAGGCTTCATCCAATACTCCCAAAGCAAAATTGCTCATCGCGATAATCCTTTTCACAATATCTGGATTAATCGGTCGCTTTGAATCTATTAGCTCTTTGGCTATCAACACCGCATGATCTGCTATTCTTTCTGTAAATTTAGTAATCAGTCTATAGCCCAAACAGCTCCTAGAGTCTTGCAAACCAATTTCACTAAGTAAATATTCGTTCTTAATTGCAATATTCAGCTGCCTGACTATGTAAAAGCTGAATCGGTCGACCTCATCATCTGATTTTAGCACTTCCTTAGCTAGTTCTGTATTGTTCTCTGTCATTGACAGCATGACGTCAGCGTGCATCGACTTGGCAATTAGAATCATCCTCTTGAAAGCTGCGTCAACTGATAAATCCAGTAAATTGATTAGAACTTGCAAAGTCATTCCGCTGGCTGAGTCCGCTATGATCTCTGTTCCCATCAAAAGTCGTCTCACTAAATCTTTGATTACTTCTCGTTGATCACTGGTCAACCTGTTGTTTTCTTTTGGGAAAATGTGAATCATATGATAGCCTAGGAAATAGAGAGATACCAATTTTCTAGCAAGATAATATGGATTGTTCTCCTTCAATACTTCGATAGTAGCTTCCCGCTGTTCCCTTACGGCTCTACGCGAGGCAGGTGAGACCTGCAATGATGAGTTCCCTTGCCTGGTTATCAAGACATGATCTCCCTGTTTGAGTCCTAACTCCTGAATCCATCTCTTAGGTAAAGATACGATAAAAGATGACCCTCCTGTGTATTGTATCTTACGAGTCTCCTCTCTTTGATCAGATGACTGCCTATATTCTGTCGATGTCACCGACCAAACACTAACTAGCTCAACTATATATTTGTATTTTTTCTATATAGAGTAGAAAAAAGATATTTATCCAGATATTCGCAAACAGGTCTTATTGCATGCTAATTCGCTTGACCCTTTAGATAAAATTCATCATCATTTGAACGCATTGTTCAAATCATATTTTATCCTGCCAAAATCAACTTCCTTCGACTACTCGAGACGAACTGGCCGCATAAAGAGCTTTAGTTTTGAAAATCAACTGGCGGGTACTTTGAGGACCGATGGTGGAATAGCTTTAACAGTTTCAGGAGCGGAGGTATTGATGAAGAACCCACTTTTCAAAGTAAATTGTGTTATTCCAATTCATGAGGCAATTCCCTTTGTTAGCGAGGGACGCTCCCTCTATTGCAAACACGTAAAATGGTGTGGATCTAACGTGAAAGTTGGGTCAGATGTTGTAGTTATAGATGATAATGATGGGATTTTGGCGGTAGGGCGCGCAAAAATCTCATCTAATATGATGAAAGAGCTAGGGGCCGGTGTTGCGGTTAGGATTAGACAAGGAATAAAAAGCAGGAGAGGTACAGAAGGATCTATATGATGCGAGGCGGTAACCGCGAAATGAGACGTATGCTGGACAAAATGGGGCTAGAGATGAAAGAAATGGGCGAAATAGAGGAGGTTGTTATCCGAACAGAAACCAAAGAGCTTTATCTTGTGAAGCCTCAGGTGGTGGAAATGAAAGGAAAGGATAGCACCATTTTTCAGGTAGTCGCAACTGACATCGAAGAAAGACAAAAAGAAATTCCGTCATTCAAAGAGGAGGATGTTGTCCTTGTGATGCAGCAAGCGAGCGTCAGTAAGGATAGAGCCATCCAAGCACTTTCCGATTCAAAGGGCGATCTGGCTCAAGCAATAATCAATCTGACTACATGATGGTAATCTCAGACACTATAGATTAGATCCTTTCATCGTGATTCTTAATATTCTAACAGCTTTTTATTGATCAAGCTTAACGCGAGCGCTGGATCAACTCTGCCCTTAGTGAATTCCATTACCTTGCCGAGGAGATAATTTGAAGCATTAGGATTTTTTTTTGCATCGAGTACAGCAGTTGACTCCGTTGCAAAGACATTTTCAATAGATCGCATAATCTGGTCCTTATCGTCGATCTTTCTAAAATTGGTTTCATTTTCACTTAAAGTGATTAGCTCGCCTGATACTACAGCCTTGTACAGAATTTCCTTAGCAGTTTTTCTATTGATGATTCCTTCATTCGTCATTCGAGCTATTTCAGCTAATTGCTTTGGTGTCATTTTTATGTTCCTTAGTGTTGATCCAAGTCTCTTAGAGTTGTCATCAGCATAGCTCATAAGGTCAGTCACGATGAAATTTGAGATTTCTTTGGGAGCGAAATAAATCTTCACCGAATTCTCGAAATAATCTGCTAAATCTTTGTGTTCTATTAATACATTGGAAACATGTTCTGTGAGTTTATAATAATTGATGAACCGTGCTTTTCGTTCATCTGGAAGTTCAGGCATTCTTGAGCGTAATTCCTTTATATAATCATCATCGATCTGAATTGATGGTATATCTGGCTCGTGAAAGTATCTATAATCTTGTTCCTCTTCCTTAGTCCTTGATGGCTTGGTTATTTTTCTTTGTTCATCCCAATGTCTAGTTTCACCTCTGATTTTCATTTCATAATTCAGCATAGCTTTTTGCCTGGTCATCTCAAACTTGAGAGCCTTTTCGACATCTCCAAATGAAGATACATTTTTTATTTCGACCCTTTTTGAATTGCTGATGGAAATGTTCGCGTCGCACCTAACTGCCCCTTCAAGACTCGTATCACAAACTCCTAAGTGTTCAACTATTGATGCGAATTTATTCAGGAACAATCTAACGTCTCTTGGGTCATGAAAATCTGGCTCAGTTACGATTTCCACGAGGGGAACTCCTGCCCTATTGTAGTCGATTAATGTATCAGAACTTCCGCTTATATACGACAACCTGCCCGGGTCCTCTTCGAGTTGAACTCTACGTATTCTGGCTTGTCCTTGGCCATATCCTAGCAACCCATTCACACCAATGCTAGTTATCCCATGGGCATTATATTGGGTAAGCTGGAAATTCTTAGGTAAGTCTAAATAGAAATAGTTCTTTCTGTAGAATAGTATATTATTTGGAATAGTACATCTCAAAGCCATGCAAATCATAGCCGCTTTTTCTATTGCGGTCTGATTTAGTAGAGGTAGGGTTCCTGGAAGCCCTGTGCAGGTGGGACAAATATTCTCATTGGGCCTGTATTCACGATAGTTGCAATGGCAGGAACAGAATAGCTTGCTTTTTAAGCAAGTAAGTTGACAATGGATTTCCAACCCAATCGTAGTACTGTGGGAAAGTATCATAATGGAGTCTTAACCTGGATTTTGGCTGTTTTTTCGAAGAGTGAAGCTGCATTAAAGATTTTCTGTTCTTGAAATTCGTCTGACATAATTTGGAGGCCTATTGGGAAACCATTACTAAACCCAGCAGGGATTGAAATTGCAGGCATTCCTGTGAGATTGGAAATGACCGTGTTAATATCTATGTAATAAAGCTTGATTGGGTCGTCTATTTTTTCACCAATTCTAAATGGTAGTACAGGCATAGTAGGGGCTATTATAACATCGTATCTCGAAAATAATGACTTGAACTCTTTTCTTAACAAGGTTCTAACCTTCTGTGCCTTAACATAATACCGCCCGTAGTAACCTGAAGAGAGGACAAATGTGCCAATGATGATCCGTCTTTTCACTTCCTCGCCAAAATTACCTCTTACTTTTGCAACATAGGAATTCCATTCATACCCTTCATGATCCATATCGAATCCGAAACGAATGTTATCGTACCTTGCTAGATTACTGCTCGCTTCTGCCATTGCTATAACATAGTATGAAGCCAGAGCGTATTCCAAAGAATCCAAAGTTACATCCTCGCAGATGCACCCTGCTGATGAGAGGGTCTCCATAGCAGAATAAATACACTTGGAAACTTCAGGCTGAGCATTGACTGTCAAATTAGTGAGCAATGCTATTCGAAGATGATCTGTTGGTACTTCAGCGGAATAGGGCAAAATCCCTTCCGCACACCTGCGTGTTGTATCATCATGAGGATCTACCCCCGAAATTGCGTTCATCAATCTGACAACACCTGATACTGTTCGGGCAATGGGACCAATTTGCTCCAAGCTATTTGAATAGGCTATAAGCCCATATCTGCTAACCGTGCCGTATGTGGGCTTGAATCCTACTACTGAACAAAAACTAGCAGGGCACCTAACTGAGCCCCCTGTATCTGATCCTAATGACGCAGTGCATTCGGCTGCCGCAACAGCTGCCGCGCTGCCCCCCGATGACCCACCTGGGACGTACTCCAGATTCCATGGATTCCTCGTAGGACCATATTTACTGAACTCAGTCGTTGAACCCATTGCGAATTCATCCAAATTCAACTTTCCGATAACTATTGCATCACATTCCTTCAATTTGCGAATCACAGTAGCATCATATGGTGGAACGTAATCTGCTAAAATCCTTGAAGCGCAGGTAGTTCTCAATCCTTCAGTGCTTATATTGTCCTTTATACCAACTGTGATACCTGCTAGATTTCCGACCTTATCTCCCTTACGGATCTTGCTATCAATTCTTCGAGCATATTCCATGGCACCCTCAGTATCCACGTGCACAAAGGCCCTGATAGCGCCATCTAGTTTTGTTATACGTTCCAAGGTTTGGGACACATATTCCTCTGCAGAAAAGTGCTGGTTTTTTATGCCGTACGTAACTTCATCGATATTGAGTTCAGATAACCTACGCATTATTTTACATCCCCTTTAGGCCCTTTCAGATATCCATCTTTTTGTTTTCTGGTTCTCGGGAGGACATTTTTATTATAATCCTTTGGCTCATCCATACGTAAGTTGCGCACTGACTTCGTTAAGTAAGTGGGTTCCAGCACATCTAATGTTAGGCTATCTAAGACGTCAAAATGTTGAATAATACGATCAACTTGAGACTCGTATTTTGATAGCTCTTCGTCCGACAGGTCTAACCTTGCAAGCCAACCTAGATGTCTTATATCATCCTTTGAAACCATTCCTATCTAATTCTCACCATTCATGGTGTTAGGCGATCAATATCCCTTGGATAGAAGGTAGCATCTCGGATATTCTCGATATTGAGGAGCGCCATCATGAGTCTTTCCAAACCCACCCCAAAACCTGCATGAGGTGGTACACCATAATCAAAAACTCTGAGGTGGAAATCAAATAATTCTGTGTTTAGCCCTTGTTTTTTCATATTTCCTAGAAGAAATTCCTTCCTATTTATCCTGGTCCCACCCGATGAAATTTCGAGAAAACCAAACATCAAATCAAATGATTCACAAACCTTGTCTGAGCTAGAAATCGGCTTTACGTAGAACGGTTTTATAGCAGTGGGCCAGTCAGTTATATAGTAAAATGTGTTGGTGTTAAAGACTTCACTCGAAAGTCCTTTCAAAATCTGAGGGTTGATATCATCGCCCCATCTGATACGCTCGCCATTTGCTTGCAGTCTATCGATAATCTCATCGTATCTGTATTTTGGGAATGGGGTATCTACATCTGGCAACTTGATATGCATGCTTTCAAGATTATTCAGATGTCTTTTATATATGGAGGTGATAATATTTTTTATCATTGCTTCTAGCAACTTCATAACGTCATTATAATCAACGAAGGCCTGTTCAACATCGATAGAGGTTGCCTCCGACAAATGTCTTTTCGTCCTTGAGGGCTCAGCCCTAAAAATAGGGCCGATCTCGTAAACATTCTCAAAGGACATTGTGAGCTGTTCCTTATACAACTGGGGACTTTGAGCTAGGTATGCTTCTCTGTTATAGTAAAAAATGGGAAAGAGGGCAGCTCCCCCTTCAGTAGCTGTTGCGATCATTTTGGGTGTATTCACTTCAATGAATCCCTCTGCATCAAGGAACTCTCTAATAGAACTAAGCGTTGTATGGCGAATTCCAAATGTGCTTCGTAAAAAATTGCGTCTTAAATCTATAGCTCGAAGATCAAGGCGTGTGTCAATACCCACAGTTGATTTATTTGCCTGAATGGTGAATGGAGCTGCTTGCTTAGCTAACGAGAAAATTCTTACCTCACCCGGGATAATCTCGATTCCATTTGGTGATCTATTTTGTGCTCTAACTTTCCCTTTGATCGCTAATGAGGTGTGTTCCTTTATACATGACAGTTGATCGAAAATTTTGTCGGGACACTCACCCCGTTTTGCAGTTACTTGTATTTCTCCTAGTTTGTCTCTTATCACAACAAACTGTAAATTCCCATGACTCCTTGTACTGGAGACCCATCCCATCACGGTGATCTCCTCGTTATCTAAAGCAGGTAGAATCTCTCTAGAGTAATAGGTTCTTCTCCAATCACCCAATTCCTGTTCATGCAATAATTCACTCAATTCCAAAACCTTGAAGGTGCTTAACCTTGTATTGATGAGTTTAATTTATCTTTTCACGTGGGGCAGTTAAGAAAGCAGATTGCTTCTCCAATTGTAGAGCCAAACCCAAAAATTTAGAAATACGCATATATTTATATTCGATATCTGGAAACTGAGATGAGCTGATGTCCACCGAGCAAAGTGATCAGAGTAAAGAAGAAGAGATCGTAAATCGGTTGGCACAACCTGGAACTAATGTAAATGTCATAATCTCCATAGGCGACATTCGGGTCCAGTTTAATGGGGCTGCAGATTCAGTTATAACTTCTGTGATTTCATTTCTGACAAAACAAATTCCTACATTGGAATTAGCTAATCGGATTTCACTCAACTACAGTATTGCCGACCTAATACAATCATACTCGGATATCATCAAAATAACCCCCGAAGGACCGAGGATAGTTCCAGTATTAGATGGTGTCGAACTTAAGTTTTCTGATAAACAAATCGTTAGCCTTCAACTGATTGCCTCTCGTATAGCAAAAGGCATAGGCAAGGCTGCGGATGACGGATTGCGTATGTCTGAGCTACAATCAGCAACTGGTCTTAAGTCAAAGTCAATTAGTTCAAGGTTATCTGAGTTGGTTAAGGCGGGATATGTACAAAGAATTGTAGTTAGAAATGGTGGCGAATTACCGCTATACCGAATTACTACTACAGGAATCAGCTGGCTAAATTCTATGCTTACAAAACGGAAAAAGATCCATGGAATGGAATAGCAGCTTAAAAGCAGATTGAGCCAAACGAATAGTTTCAGGTCGTCTTCTGCAAATAGACATAGTTACGAGCAGTTCCATTTCGAACTATGATTCCTTCTCTAACCATGTCTGTTAAAGAATGCGAAACCGCGGTTCTGTCGTAGCTATATCCTCTTCGTAGTAGCTCTTCATGAATCTCTGCCAGAAGTCTGTGAGTAATGAAGTACCCTTCTTCCCACAGTGTTTCAAGGAGATTTCTGCACGTCATCCCAGTTTTATGGGGTGATTTTCGCTCTCTTCGAATTACCTCTTTACCAGAAGAAATCGCGCTTGAGTCTATTAGACTCCTAATACTATCAATCTGATTTTGCAGTTCACCGATAGCCCCTGAGTACCTATCTAATTGACTTTCATGATCAATGGCACCAAGGACGTTTTGAACCACCTCTTTCACTCTGTTCTCTGCGCATGTTATCTCCACTTCCCACTCATTATGCTTAAGTCTAATCTTTACTTGATCGAACTGCGCAGCTAGTGACCCGGTATCATCATTCATGTTGAACAAGCAACGTTGGAAAAGTTCACACTGATAAACTTGTCCCCTTACATCTTGCGCAAGATGCGCAAGATTAATTAACTACTGCTTCAAGATATTGTTGATCAATTTGAATTCGAATATGCATCTTGAAGAACAATGTATAGTAGAATTTGAGAATATTTTCAGAAAATCGATGAAAATGTTTTCGTCAGATCAAATGGGAGAGATCATCCACGGAAGGAGGATTATTTATGACACGGTCGAACACATGGTCATTCATGACAGTAGGGATAGGATCTTTGACAAGGCAACTCCCAGGGTAGTTCAACCAAACGAGAAGCTCACATGCATTAGTGCTATAGATTCAAGTGCTATTCATTTAGCTGGGACAGATGAAGGGGGTGCAGTGTATGCTGCAAAGTCTGGAATTGTCATAGCTTCTGGTAAGAAAATCCGCCAGCATTTTAGGATAGGCCCCATGTTCATACATATTAACAAGGAGTTCTTGTGTAACTCTAAGATAGATCATAATCTAGTAGGTCTATTACTAATCGACAGTAGTATTGCCAAACGTCTTATTAGGATTAGGCTGGAGCGAGCAATTCAACTAGTACTTTCCAGCCGCTTGGACAATTCTATAGTTCTGATAGATGGAGCTTTGAAGCCGTCAGTATTCGAGGATTACAACTGTAGTATCAGCAAGGTAATTGAAATGTCCAGTCTCAGCAGTAATGATGTGATAGGTCTGTCCAAGAATACGAGCATGTCGTCTCTCAATCAATACGAAAAGTCACTTAAAGCATTACCCTACTCGGCTTATATTGATATGAGTTGCATAATTAAAAGTCAGGCAAGAAATACCCTGGGTAATAATTTGCTAGTGAAACTTGGAAAAAGTGAAAATGGGTATATCCTCCGAGCAGACGTATGCTCTGCAAATGGTAATGATGAGGAATGCGTAGGAAAACTAATTGGAAATGATATACTCTTTCGCTGCTATCCAGAATCACTCAGGATTGCGCATCACATTTCAACTTTCACAGCCACAGAGGTCTCGTCTTTAAGGGGATTCATGTCTAGGACCAACTGGGTGGAAGAAATTGACCAATATGCTAAGAGGAAGAATCTTTTGGGGGCATCGCCTATTTGAGAATCCTTCAAAAAACGAACGACGAATTGATGCTTTTGGCGGTAAAATCAGAAATGATCTCCAAAGGCGACTACTTTCTAATTGAAGACACTGAAATGAAAGGCGAGTTGATAGTTCAAGTATACAACGAGGAATATCTCTCGAACCAATCTATTATCGAGGATATCATCAAGGACGAAATAATCAGAGCAACTAGTCCTGGGATCTCATACGATCCGTTAGAAATGGGTTCATTATCATGCATGGTACGTGATTCGAGAGTTTTCAAGGCGAAAATAAGGGGGTCAATTGGCATGAATACAACCATGTCAAGTGGTATCACATGGTTACCATCGAGAGTAAGTTCAAAAATTAGACGTCTTACAGCTTCTGAGCTGAATCATATGCTGAATAGAGATGGGCAGATTCCGATTTCAATTGGATTCGTTGGCAATAGTCTAGATCCCTTCACCATATACGCTGAAGACCTCGATGGCAGGCTAAATATAATCGCAGGTAAGAAAGAATCAGGCAAATCGCATCTTTCGAAATTACTTGTTAAGTCTCTCCTAGAACATGGAGCATTCATCCTTGTATTTGATCTAAATAATGAATATGCTGGATTGGGAATTAGGAATGATGGATTGGGTTCAAATGTGGAATCGAAGATCCTTCTTCTTGAACCAGGAAAGAATCTGCGCTTCTCATTAGAGTACTGTGGCAAACCATCTATGTATGCCATGCTTAAAAATGCTTTAGATATGCCTTCCACATCATTGCGCGAATTCTTTAGAATTTGGGATATTCTTCACAAAAAGAATACACTAACTTTAGAAGCATTTTCAAATGCAACTAATAGTTGGAATTTCAATGATCTTGTTCGTGACGCTTTGATCTCGAGACTTCATACGATACACAGTTCTGGACTATTTCTAAATGACGAGAAAAATGATGGATATGAAGGACTACGATTCGAAAATTTGATATCCGAAAATGTTCAGGGACTTGCTATGATCGTGAACATGGGAAATTTTGCACCGATCATAAGGCATATGCTCGTTGAGGTGATACTGAACAAATTGGTTGAGCTGTTGGGAAACAATATGATCCCTCCCATATTTCTATTCGCAGAGGAAGCACACCTATACATAAAAGAGACTTATTGGGATGACATTATCACGAGAATGCGTCACTTTGGAATCTATTCTACATTCATTACCAACCAACCGGAGGCATTGGGAGAAGGGATTTTGCGGCAGGTCGACAACATATTCCTATTTACTTTCGTGAATGAATCGGACCTAGAAAGAATCTCGAAAATTTCCCTAGTTGACAAAGATACAATCAAGTCCATAGTTAGAACTCTTCCTCAGAGATATTCACTTTTGATCGGAAAGATGGTTCAGGAACTTCCTGTAGTAGTTAAGGTTCCTCAATTGGATATCAAAACCTACGGAGAAACCAAGAAATTCTTTAGAAAGGAAAGATGAGCCCCGATACCTTAGCAGTTCTACTACTAAATAACTGCCTCGTCACCGCGTTGTCTTGTTCCTATATCTATCGTTTCGGTGACAGATGAAATGAATATTTTTCCATCTCCTGCTGAACCCGTACTTACTGAGTCCAATATAGCACTGACAACATTTTCCACTTGAGAATCAGGAACTATAGTTACGACATTAGCACGGACTGAAAATTCAGATACAAACCTGCTTGTCCCTCTCCCACTTTCAACGATTGGCTTTTCACCCTTCCCTCTTCCCTTTGCTTCGAGGATGGTACATCCGCCTATTCCCGCCTTCTTGAAGGCTTCACTTATGGCGCTAATCTTTTCATTAGGTATAATTGCCTCAATCCGCTTCATAGGCTCGTATAAATAAATTCACGATATAAGGTTTTCAAACTATATTTTAGATATAATAAATAAAATCAAAATTTAGTAAAACATGAAACTATCACAGAAATGGGCCGTATCATACCAATCAGTGCATGGATCATCGGTTTGAACTGTTGAGATACAACATCAACGATTATACTGTACAGCTCCCTGGCTTTGCAGGCCTCCTTATGTTATGCATCATCATTAGATCCTCTTCAAATAGCAATAGGTCTTCGGGAATCGGTAGCTCTATAGGATCTTTTAGCGATAGCGGCTTTCCGGTTTCTGGAGAAATATAAGATTTCTTCTTGTTCCAGACCATAGAGTTAAAATTGACAATTAGCTGTGTATACTTAGAATATTCAGAGTAGTCGCCCTCAATTTCTGGTAGCTTACGCAAATGAACGCTTTCATTGACATCGTCATACATGATCGTCCAGATCTCCTCTGTTATATACGGGCATATCGGGGCCAGTAACGTGAGGATTGTTGTCATGCTCTTATGAAGAGTGTAGATTGAAGAGAGCCGAGATTGAACAACACCATCAAGGTAGGCCCTCCACTTGACCATCTCAATATAATGAGCTGCAAATATGTTCCAAGTGAATTCGCGAATAGCATTCGATGGAATAAAGAAATTAAATTCAGAGTATCCTTTCCTACATTCCTCAACTAGTTTCTGCAGTTCACCCATTAACCACATATCAGTCGGAACTAAAGTTGTCGGTTTTTCAGGAACGTTATTAAAAGAGGATATGAACCTTGCAACGTTCCATAATTTAGACAAGAAGTTCTTCGCAACTGCTATCTTTTGTTCTGAGCAGCGAAAATCATACCCTAGATTACATTCTGATGCTGACCAAAATCGGAAGGCATCAGCGCCGTATGTATTGATTATAGGTATAGGGTCCATTACGTTACCTCTACTTTTACTCATCTTCTCACCCCTTTCATCAACTCCAAAACCCATTATCCAGGCCTTTGACCAAGGCAGCATATCGGTCAACTGAACACAACGTAGCATTGAATAGTATAGCCAAGTCCTAATGATGTCTTTCGCCTGGGGCCTAATCGTACCTGGGTATGGATGTCGGAATGTATCTGATTTCCAGTATTTACCTATGTATATAGCAGTCAAGCTTGAATCCATCCAAGTATCGAATGTTCGTTCTTCTCCAACAAATTTTCCTGTTCCACAGCTAGCGCACTTGTCAAACGGAGGATCCTCTTCCCAAGGTCTGTAATATCTGCCAGGGGGAGGGAGGTTAGGGTAATTGCAATTCACGCAATACCAGATTGGAATCTCAGTTCCATAAAAGCGTCTTCGTGAGATGGGCCAATCAGTCGCGACTGAATCCAGCCAGTTCATCAGAATTTGTCTGTGAATTTTAGGGTAAAATTTGAGGTTCGTTGTCAGTTGCTTTAGTTGAGGAATATAGTCGATTTGTTTAAGGTAATAGTCTTGCAATGGAACAATCTCCACGGGAGTCTTACTCCTCTCACACAAAGGAGTTCTATGCATAATATCCTCAGTTCTTCGTAGAAAGCCGTTTATCTTTAAGTCAGAGATTATCTTGGATCTAGCTTCTTGGATAGGAAGATTAGCATATGAACCAGCTTCGAGTGTTGTGCGTCCATAGATATCCACAGCCACAATTTCCTTCAATCCTAGTTCTCTAAATAATGAGACGTCCTTCTGATCGCCGTAACTACAGACCATAACGGCGCCGGTTCCGAATTCTGGTTGAGCTGAGGGATGTTCATAGACTAAGACTTCTCTGTCAAAGAGGGGAACAGATACTTTCTTGCCCACAATGTCCGTATAGCGTTCGTCATTAGGATTCACTATAATGGCCTGACAAGCAAAAAGTAGTTCTGGCCGAGTTGACGCGACTATTATTTCACTTGCTTGATCCTTTAATCGAAAATTCATGTATACCAGCTTAGTGGGAACTTCCTCGTAAACAATCTCCGCATCTGCAATAGTAGTATTGCAGTCTGGACATAAATTATTTGGTCTGTTAGCAATATAGATCATTTTCCTATTCCACAGCTCGATGAAAGTACTTTGGGTTAGCGCTCTAAATTTATTTGAATCAGTTCTATAGCAATTCTCGAAATCTGCGCTCAGTCCAATTGACTTCATAATCCCAATCATCTCCTGTTCAAGTTCATCCAAAGCAGTCCTGCATAATTGTAGGAATTTTCTCCTATCTGTTTTTCTCATCCTGATCTTGTATTTCTTCTCCGTGTAGATTTCAATTGGCAGACCATTACGATCGATTCCTATTGGAAACAGGACGCTGAAACCGCTCATCCGGGCGGTCCTAGCTATCATATCGATCTGTGCATAATGAGCCGCGGCCCCGATATGCCATGGCCGGCCTGAAGGATATGGAGGAGGAGTATCAATCACAAAAGGGACTCGATTCTCATTGATCGAGGTATTGTCAATCTTAGCGATCTCCCATTTTTGACGAATTTTCAATTCATTATTTGAATTCCATTTCTTTTCTTCAATTCTATGAGTTCGACTCAATCTTAGAATATTTTTAAGTATACGGTTATTAAACATAATACTGGTTATCTAAAGTAGATTGCCAGAAGTACTCTAGACTGCATATCAGTGGTGGTATTTTTTGGTTTTTGGCAGAAGGGCTGAAACCGTATCATGGAAGAAACATATGTCACCTTTTCATAGTATGCTGCCGATGGGCAGGAGACTTCTGATGCGACCTAAACCGATAACATGGAATCTATCGCAGTTACTAAAGGATCATAAAGGAGAGGAATTACAGAATCTGATAAAATCAATTGAACAGGATGCAAAGCAAATCGAAGATAAGCGGGTGATACTTAAAGAAAACATTTCTTCAAGTCAGTTTCAAAAACTCATAAGTCTCGTTGAAGGAATAAATGAACAAATCAGTATCGTCGTGGGGTATGCCCATCTGAAATATGCATCGGATACCTCTTCAAATGAGGCTGCTGCTCTCCAAACAAAGATGGAAATGCTGTCAGCAAATGTATCAAACCGCTTATTATTTTTCGACATCTGGTTCAAAAAACAACTAGATGATAGGAACGCCCATCGTCTGATAAATTCTGTTCCAATTGTTTATAGGGAACATCTCAAGCATAATCGCCTTCTATCTAAATTCACTTTGTCTGAACCGGAAGAGAAGATAATTAGCACGCTGGAAGTGAGCGGGTCAGAAGCGCTCACAAAGGTATACGATAGAATGACGAGCTCTCTAGAATTTGTCGTACAGTTAAAAAAAGGCAAGCGAGTCGTTAAAAGAAAATTCAACAATAAAGAAAAAATGCTCTCGATGATTAGAAGCACCAAGAAGGAAGAAAGAGTGTCAGCATACAAGTCGCTTCTAAAGGAGTATAAAAGGAATAGCGGTGTGTTGGGCGAAATTTATTTCAACAAAGTAATCCATTGGCATGATGAATTCATAAAATTACGGGGATTCAAAAGACCTATCTCGGTACGTAATACGTATAACAATCTAGATGATTCAACAGTAGAATCGCTTCTTGAAGCTTGTCGTTCTAATGCTAGGGTATTTCAAAGGTACTTCAAAGAAAAAGCCGCGATGATAGGTCTCAAGAAGCTTCACCGATACCATGTGTATGCACCTCTAACTTTGAACGGGAAGTATAGAGAAAGATTTAGCTATCAGGATGCGGTTAGCACAGCCATAGACACATTTTCTGATTTTGATCCGAGATTTGGTAAGTTTGCAGCAAGAGTATTCAGCGAAAAACATGTAGACCATGAGATAAGAAAAGCAAAGCAAGGTGGCGCCTTCTGTTACACTGTTACACCAAAAATTACACCATACATACTTCTTAATTATGATGGCAGGATTAGAGATGTTAGCACTATGGCGCATGAACTAGGTCATGCGATACATAGCATGGCAGCTTCAGATAAACCAATATCTGTGGCTCATGCACCATTACCCTTAGCCGAAACAGCGTCAGTGTTTGCTGAAATTCTTCTAAATGACAGCCTCCGTAATAAGTTGACACGCAAGCAGACCGCAATCCTGCTCGCGTCACAGATCGATGATATGTATGCCACAATTATGAGACAAGCTTACTTTACCCTATTTGAGATTGAAGCCCATGAATCTATAACTGAAAAAAATGCTGATATAAACAAAGTATCAGACCTTTACCTACAAAATCTTGAAGAGCAGTTCGGTGATTCAGTAACTATTTCAGATGATTTCCGATGGGAATGGTTATACATCCCACACTTATACCACACTCCTTTCTATTGCTACGCATATTCATTCGGAAATTTGCTAGTTCTGTCGCTTTACCATCAATTCAGAGAAGAGGGAAAGTCATCATTTATCCCAAAATACTACAAGTTGCTTTCTTCTGGGGGATCCCAAAAAACAGAAAATCTATTGGCTGATATTGGAATCAACATCTCTAAGCGAGACTTTTGGCAGCAAGGATTTGATCTAGTTGAAAGAAATGTACAGGAGCTAGAGGATTTGTGGACCTAAGAAATGATCACTTGCTATGTTGTAGTGCATTGTTGTAGTCAGTGCACGTTATGTTTGATTTACCCTCCACTTAAATAAAACTACCAAGAAATAATATATCTCGAAACTATCTTAAGAGTAGGAGACGTGATACAATGCCAAATTATCAATACTTCTCGAATGAGAAGCGACTGATGAGGATACAAGACTCCTACAAGTTAGCATACCTAGCAGAAGACGTCAAAGTGCAGTATAAGAATGCTTTGGACGTGTCTTTGGACGAGATTGTTATCGATTCGAAGGAAGGCGATATTAGTTCGATTCCTCGTTGGCTTGCACAGAACCTCTCGGAATCAGGGATGGTCACAGTCCAAGACAAGGAAGATGCCATTTATGTCTCAAGAACACTCAACTTGGAGAGAATCGCGAGGGCCCACGAGTTGGCCGGGATAAATGCTGATTTCTACATCCGAGTTAACGACTATCTTTCCACACTAGACGAAAAGGACCGGGAAAGAACGATTGTGTCACTCAATTCATTCGTAGTATCAAGAATCGAAAAAATTGCTAAGTTAGCGGCTGCATCCCAATTAACGCCAGCAATTAGAGAAAAATTATCAGTGGAAGAACGTGAACTGTATGATTTAATTCATGAATTGACTGCTGCATTCAAAAAAAGGGTCTTAAGGAAATTTGACTGAACAGCAGACGAGCGCATCGTTAACTAACGAACTTGAGAGATTTCTGCGGAGTTTTAAAGATAACCAAGGCAATTACAAGTACTTCGAAAGAATAAATCACATGATGGCCCTCAGCTCTACATCTGTTGTAATCGACTATATTGATTTTGACACTTTTGCTCCGGATCTTGCAAAGGAAATGACTCACCGTCCCGACGACGTGCTTGAAGCATTTAACTCCGCAGTCTTGACGGTACTGAATGAGATTCATCCAGATTACGCTGAAGAGATTGTCGACAGAATTAAGGTTAGAATTGGTAATTATTCAGTTCAAAGAACATTGCGTGATATTAATGCAGAAGTGATTGATAAGATGATAGGTGTCTGGGGAATGGTTGTAAGATCTTCGGAAGTAAAGCCATTGGCCAAAAGGATCGGATACAGATGCATGAATTGTCAGACGGTCAACGAAGCGCAGCTCAAAGGTCTAGTGATGAAAAAGCCCACGAGGTGCGCTAATTGTGCAGAAAAGGAGCTTGAAATGGATCCTGAGAATAGTGTTTTTACTGATTTCCAATTGGTTAGGCTTCAAGAGCTGCCGGAGGATTTACCTGCAGGTCAATTGCCACATTATATAGAGGTAACAGTCATGGGGGATCTTGTCGATCAGTGTCGCCCAGGTGACAGAATAATGCTGACAGGAATTGTGCGAATAGAGCAAGAACAGATTTCACCTCAGATCAGAACCAGTCTATTCAGACTGAGAATGGAAGGCAATAATATCGAATACCTTGGTGGGGGTACGGGCAGTAAAAACTCACGCACTATAGAGCGCCTAACTATAAGAAGTGATGATGAAAGACAAATTATATCCATAGCTAGCAAGCCCGATGCATATGACAAATTGATCGCATCGTTAGCCCCACATATATACGGACATGAAGTGATAAAGGAATCCATATTACTTTTGATTGTTGGTAGCTTAACAAAGAAACTTAGTGACGGAACAACCAGAAGAGGAGATATGAATGTCTTCCTTGTAGGTGATCCAGGCACAGCAAAATCAGAGATGTTAAAGTTTGCGGCGAAGATAGCTCCCAGAGGGCTTTATACTTCAGGGAGAGGCTCTACTGCGGCCGGACTAACAGCTGCTGTAATCAGGGACAAATCTGGCATAATGATGCTCGAGGCAGGGGCAGTCGTATTGGGCGATCAAGGACTAGTTTGCATAGATGAATTTGACAAGATGAGACCGGAAGATCGATCTGCATTACACGAGGTAATGGAACAACAAACCTGTTCTGTTGCGAAAGGAGGAATCGTAGCAACGTTGAATGCAAGAACATCTATTCTGTCTGCTGCCAATCCGATGTATGGAAAATATGATCCTTTCAAAAATATTACTGAAAACGTCAATTTACCCATTCCCCTCCTTACTAGATTTGATCTTATCTTTGTGATTAGGGATACTCCTGAAAAGGAAAAAGATAGTCGAGTTGCAAGCCATATTCTGGAGATTCATAGGGATGCTGATAGAGCAGCTCAACCCGCGATTGATACAGAATTACTTAGTAAATATCTGGCGTATGCTCGGCAAACTGAGCCTGCTCTGTCGAATGAAGCAATGGATATAATTAAAGACTATTACATGAAAATGCGTAATGTAGAAGCTGAGGGAATGATTACTGTTACCCCCAGACAACTTGAGGGACTCGTTAGGTTAGCGACAGCCCGAGCCCGATTGTTGTTAAAGGACAGAGTAGAAGCTGATGATGCTGAACGTGCAATCTATTTGGTGCAAAGGATGCTTGAAACAGCTGGTATGGATGTAAATACTGGGAAGGTAGATTTAGGGGTACTTCACGGTAAACCCCACAGCGAAGTCTCTAAACTTAAGCTCTTTATAGAAGTGTTTAACGCACTTGCGGGTGAGGATAAGAATGACGTGAGTGAAAGGAATTTTATTGAGGAACTCACAAATACTGGAAGATTTACAGAAGACGAGGCTAAGATATATCTAAGAAAAGCAATGCAAAATGGCCAAATCTTCGAACGAAAAGCTGGATTTTATGCGAAGGCTTGAGCTCAGGTCTTTTTCCTATGTATTAATTCCTAGGCGTAATTCATACGTCACATATTATCTGCAATAAGTATTAGGTCATTTCCTGGGCTTTCAAAACTGAATAGACTGGATTGTTGGCTTGGACTTGTTAATCATCCCAGTTATGTATTCCTAATAAATGTTAAATATGCTTCCCAAGTTAGTAAAATGGAGATGCGTCGTAGTATTCTTATTGTTATTGTAAGTGTTATAATAGTGTCAGCAGGAGTATTGATAGTAGTCTATGGTTTTAATACATTTACGGCAGATTATAATCTTGAAATAGACCCTCTTAAGGATGAACAAAGCCTCTTTAGTACAGCTAGAGTAGCACTGTCCAATACAGGTAAGCTTCCTCTTACCAATGTTGTAATAAATTACGGAGGGCAGAGTACAGAGTCACTGGAATCCCTCTCGCCAGGACAGAAGATATTGTTATCACCTCCTGAAAATGCGGCTCTCGACTTCGTAACTGTCACAACTGACGAAGGCCTAAACCTGACGAAGATGTACAGAACACCCATCAAACTACCGGGAATGATGGGATCGTAGTGATGCTAATATGCGGGCCTAACTTACTAGTTACAGAAGAACTCCATGACATTTAATATGCACTTGTCTGCTCTCTACAAGACATGTTTACAGGAATTATAGAAGGGTTAGGCGAGGTGAAATCTATCTTAAATTTGGATAGAGAAGTGGGACGATCCGCTGACATGAAGCTAAAATTGAAAATTCCTATAAGGTTGCTGAAAGGGCTCAAGGTGGGTGATAGTATGAATATCAATGGAACCTGTCTGACAATTACAAAGAAAAGTAACCAAACCGTCGAATTCGAGTTAGTACGCGAGACTACCAGACGGTCGCAAATAGGACAACTGAAAAAGGGGGACCTGGTTAATATAGAGAGGAGCCTACGATTAGGCGACAGATTAGGAGGCCACATTGTCTTGGGACACACCGATGGAATTGGAATTGTTGATGAAGTCAGGAGAACTGATATTGAGACAAGAATGTGGGTCATATGTGAAGACCATTCAATTATGCCTTATATCGCCCAGAAAGGCTCCATTGCTATTGATGGTATAAGTCTCACCTTAAACGATGTAGATACGAAGAAGAATAGATTTTCTGTTTCACTCATTCCTTTTACGCTGGAAAATACTACTTTAGGTGTGAAACGACGAGGAGATATAGTAAACATAGAGATTGACGTGATATGTCGCTATGTGATTAACTACCAGAATATTGGTAATAACTAAAAAATTAGTAAAGTATATAAAAAATTGATGTCGACTAATTGATTGATTGTATTCACTCGACGATGCAATAATCGCTTTCTCACGTGGCAAATTCGTGCTTATCCATGACGACAAAGGTAGAGAGAACGAGGTCGATATGGTGATCGCAGCGGAGTTCGTGACTCCTATGCACGTTGGCATTATGCGCAGACATGCAGGCGGTTTAATTTGTACTGCAATCGCACATGAAGATGCGTCGAGACTGGGCTTGATGTACATGCATGACATCTTGGAACGCATGTCTGCAACTGCCCCTAAGCTCTCGAAGCTTGCTTTTAATAGGGCCCCATATGGAGACCGATCTGCTTTTTCTATTTCTGTTAACCACCGCGACACCTATACTGGTATCACTGATTATGACAGGGCATTAACAATCAATAGAATTGCAGACGTGTGTAGAAACATTGATTCGGATGGCCCTGAAAGGTTCTCCAAATCCTTCAGGGCTCCAGGTCATGTCCCAATCTTGATAGCCTCGAAAGGATTACTTAATGAAAGAATGGGTCATACTGAACTGTGCATGTATTTGGCTCAAGTCTCAGGACTTACTCAGTCAGTCGTTGTTTGCGAGATGCTTGACATAAACACTCATCATGCGTTGACCATTGACAGGGCTCAAGAGTATGCTATGGAGAATAACATCCTCATACTCGAAGGCAGCCAACTAATAAACTATGCCAAGGCGGTATAATAAAACTATTTGGATAAAATCAAGATAGCCTTAGTTGTATCGGAATTCAATAAAGAAATCACGTACAAAATGTTTGAACTTACAAAAGAAGACATCTACAAACAAAATGATGTCAATTTAAGCTATGTGTGCTATGTCCCTGGTTGTTATGATATGCCTTTGATCATTAATGAGTTACTAAAACGAAGTGATGTTGATGTAGTAATCACACTTGGGGCAATTATTAAAGGGGAAACAAAGCATGATGAGCTTATTGCCAATAGCATAGCCAAAAGCTTCACCGACCTTTCGATAAAGTATCATAAACCTGTCATACTTGGCATCAGTGGGCCAGATATGACGTTCCAGCAAGCGAAAGATCGGGTTCAGATTATTCCCACAAGGACAGTGATCGCTGCAGTTAACATGACACGACGTATGAGAAGTTTGAAAACACTGAGATCTGGTTTAAGTAGCTCGCCAAAAGTGATTGTGTAATTAGGGTATGCATTTGACAATAATCAAGATAGATAAGTACGGTCCATGGACTTTAACCCTCGGTAGCGATCGGGAATCAGCATTACAAATGCTTCAAGCAAGAATTTATTTTGATATTCAGAGGTTATTTTCTGAAAAGCATTGTATTGTCTACCCTAACAGGTTTGATGAATACTTTGCTATCACCAATGGGCTACCAGTTTCAGAACTGGTGGATATCCAAAAAGAGCTTATGAAATTGTATCCGCAGCTAGGGTTTTCTATGGCCTTAGGAAAAGGTGAAACTCCCACTCAGGCAGACAGAAGCGCTTTTGAAGCTCGAAGAAATGGGGTTGAAACAGCAGCCCGAGGAATCTACAGCCATGACTCTCATGTAAACAAACCGGTAAATCATATGACAGATATTCGGATATTTCACATCGATGTTAATGGACTAAGTAAGCTGGAAATGTCCCCATATCAAGTAACATCCATGATCTTTGGAATATATTCGCGATTAGTAGATAAATTTATGGAAAAGGGATGTCTTACCTTTTACCTTGGAGGGGATAATTTCATGGTAATAGCGAGCAATATAATTAAAGAGGAAGTAAAAAAAATACTGCTTGGGATTACACATGAGACACATATTCCTCTTAATTGCGGAATAGGAAAGGGAAGAACAGGGAGAGAGGCTGCTATGATTGCAACAATGGCGCTTGACAAGATTAGAGAATTAAGAGATAACGGAAGAGACGTTTCAATATATGAAATATAATGTCTCTTCTCATAAAGAACGCAAGTCTCCTGAGAGGACCGGATCTGAAATTTGTTGAAAAAGGAGTCATACATATTTCACGCGATGGTATCATTACTAGGATAGGTACTGATCGAGATTTTGAGGATAAGGTAGATACTATTTTTGATGCTGAAGGTCTCCTGCTAATCCCAGGGCTTATAAATGCGCACACACACATTGGAGATTCTGTCGCAAAGGACTTCATCTTAGATCCTAATTTGTCCACTGCTGTTGATCCAATTTTCGGTATGAAACGCAAAATCCTATCCAGATCTGATTCCTCCCATCTAGAGGCGTTCATGAGAAATGCCGCCGTCTCAATGCTAAAGGGAGGAATTGTAGCATTTGCAGATTTCCGTGAGGGAGGTGTGGATGGCGTAAAACTATTAAGGAGAGCTCTATGCGGCTTAAAAATTAAACCTTTAGTCTTGGGTAGAGTAGAGAAATACTTTGGGACTTCCCAATCTAACTCAGGATTGGAGTCTTCAATAGACTCTTCTGTGTTATCACGTGAGGTATTCGATGTGCTCGAAGTATCTTGTGGACTAGGAATAAGTGGGACAAACGAAAACACAGACAGATCGCTAATCGAGTATCACAATGCGGTTAGAAGCTACAATAGTCCCAAGACAAAGAAATTACTTGCAGTCCATGCTGCCGAGTCTAAAGAAACGACTGCGCTGTCTGTCAGGAAATCTGGGTTGACAGAAGTTGAGAGAGCGATCGAGTTTCTTCAACCCGACTTCGTTGTACATCTGACGCAAGCGACTGACAAAGATATTGTTGCTATAGCCAAAAATAAGATAGGTGTGGTAGTTTGTCCGAGGTCTAACGGATTACTAGGTTGTGGTATTCCGAGAGTTGCCGATATGATAAATAATGGTTGCACGGTAGGATTAGGAACTGACAACGTTATGCTTAATTCTCCTGATTTATTCAAGGAAATGGACTACATTTGGAAGATTTCTAGGGCAACAGGTATACATCGGATACGCGCACTAGATGTACTTAAAATGGCAACTGTTTATGGAGCTCAAATCCTCCACCTAAATTCTGGTTGCATCGAACCCGGTAGATTCGCGGACCTGATATTCATTGATAAAAGGCATATTGATCTCTATCCAATCCACGATCCTTATGCATCCATAGTCCAAAGGGCTGGTCCAAGTTCGATCACGGGTATGATGCTAAATGGTGAGTTCTTAACATTGAATCCTTGACAGGCGATTAAGTAGTTGAAGATTGTTATTAATGCAGCAGTGACCGCTGACGGAAAAATAGCAACAAGAACAGGAAGCTCAGCAATATCGTCAAACACTGATTTGAAAAGAGTACATCAACTAAGGAATTCTATCGACGTTATTATGGTGGGTATTTCTACAGTACTATCAGACGACCCCCAGCTAACAGTTAGGCTCGGTACGGCAGATTCAAGGTCCCCAACAAGGGTGGTGGTTGATAGTACAGGTAGGATTCCTTCAGGGTCTAATCTCCTTAAGAAAGCTAACGAATTAAATACTATAGTGGCTGCCACTAATAGAATTACTTCTGACAATATCCGTCGTATAGAAAGTACAGGGGCAAAAGTTCTAGTCGCAGGACGAAATAAGGTTGAGCTTCGTAAGGTTTTCAGAATGTTAGACAAAATGGGTTACAAGAGTATTTTGGTAGAGGGAGGGGGTGAGCTAAATTGGTCTGTTCTAAAACTCGGTATTGTTGACGAATTAATAATCACTATATCTCCTCGGATAGTTGGCGGTAGATCAGCACTCACATTAGTAGAAGGTGAAGGCTATGATCGGATTTCTAAAGGCATATCACTAAAGCTTAGGGATGTAGAAAGGCATGCAAACGGGGAAATAATCCTCTTCTATGAACTCTAAGCCTTCCTATCTACATCATAGGTATCTAACGAGCGAACTGCGAATGATGTCGCCTTACAGAGGGTGCTAAAATTGAGATCTTGGGCTAAAATTAAAATTAGTCAGAACAGTCAAATGTACGATGAATAGAAAGGAATTATCAACTAATTGTAGAAATGGAAATCATATTGATTGCGAAGAATGTGTTTGCAAATGTCACATACCTGGCACTATGGAATACATGTCACGTAACATAGCACGTTTAGAGAAAGAGCTTCCGGGGTTGGGCGAATCACTTCCAGCTTTCACGCAGTAGAAATATAAATCTAAATTCACTAAGCGCAGCTATTTGCTCGTCCCACAAATGGTTAGCACGTTCAGATCCTGTAGTAAGAAGTCAAATGTAAGCGATCCTCTAGCTTGTTCATGGAATTTGCATCTATTACAGGTAAATTGTCATATAATTATGTATGCTCAAGAAATTGGGCTAACTCATTTATTCAATGAGTGCTGTATCATTCCTGATAAGTCCAAGTTGAAGAACTCCTTCAAAATTCCAATGTAAGCTTTCACTGGAGGGGGTATCTCGTTTTCGCAAGCAATACCCATGTTCCAAGCGTTTATCCAGATAACCATGCATTGAACCATGGTCACAAACCGCTGGTATTCCACTGGGACTACGTCCATTTCCGTAACATATCTACTTGCCATGTTCCACGATCCCGTAAAGTCCAAGCACCTGCTGCCGTAAATATTTTCAATCTGGTCTTGCAAATTGTTATGGAACTCAAAAGGCTTGATAGTCATAAAGAATGGAAATCTGACTTTTGCCGGTTTGACCAAACCGAGAGGAGATAAAATGGTTAGTATCCTGATGTTATCCTTTGTTTCGTTCTTGAATTTAGCTATCATGTAATCAACAATTTTTTCATCATTAAACCAAAACAAAACTACTGTCGCATCGGAAAGACTAACATTCCTAATGTCATCAACGATTATCTTAGCATTCTTCAGTCCCTTTATCTTTTTTTTTGCCATAGAAGCTATTTCTTCTCTTTTCTCGACTCCGATAGAACGCTTTACACCAAACTCCCTGGCCGCAATTTGTACCGTATTCCCAGCCCCACAGCCGAGATGATAAAAGATATCATCATTCTTAACCTCACCAAATCTAATGATCTTTCTTATTACACTTACGGGTAAAGATATATCATCACCCCTTAGTACATTCTCAGGCAACGAAGAGACGAACTCGGAGATGTCCAATCCAAACCAGATTTTCTAGAATTTATGAGTATAAATACCATCGTCTTAACCTACGGGTCGACTAACAAAGGCATTTCATTTGGTCTGAAAACTCTTAGAAGTTACAATCAGAAATAGCATTGTAAGGTCATAAAAAATTGCAAAAAAATTGCGGTAGTTAATGTAACTTTATTGTTCGCTACGATTAACCTTCTTCCCAGCCCTTGTCAAATACACCGTTCTTGTGGAGAGGAACTGGTGCACCTGAAGTGTATTCCATAGGCCTCATCCAGAAAATAGCATGTGTTGGACAGACCCCTATGCATGCTCCATCTGAGATGCATCGTTCAGGGTAAAATATGAATGCTTTTCCTCTTTTCCATCCCTCTACCGGTTTTACTCTCAGGACGTCCGGACCTAATGCTGTACAAATCTCTACGCAGAGAGCACACCCAATACATCTCTGTTCGTCTACATCTGGAAGTATAGCAATTGGCATCTTCTAATTCACTAATGGTGCATCTCTTTGAGACTATTTAAACACTATGTCAATTGTAAAACACTGTTATATCAAAACAAGAAACAAAGAAATAAAAAACGAATACAAAAAATTCAAAAATTATTTGTTTATTTATTCATTCTAAGAACATCCACTTGTCCGCTATGTAGCCAATCTTTAAGCTCTTCATGGCTTGGCTTGATATCATGCTTCCCAGCTAGGTGGAGATGCAACAGTACATAGTTAACCTGATTTAGCAATGGCTTATTTTGCTCATCACCCTGTCGACTCTTCCTTTTCAAATCTTCAGGAACAATGGCCCACCATTCTTCGAATTTTCTTACCATATGTCCAAATTCTATTGGAAGTTAATAAGCCTTTTGGGGGACAGACAAGATTTTATTCTCACAGGGTGGAGATCGGTATATTAGTTGAATACAGATCTAACAAAAAGTGACTTAACAGGATATGCCTTTCGATCACCTAGACTTGCTTAAAGCACATCAAGAGTATCTAAATTTTACCAGAGGTTCACGTCATCAAGAACATGCAAGATACATTTTCCCTCTTTTTGAAGGTACATACTTCAGTTACCGGAAAATTGATGTCTTAAGGATTGTTACTATTGCAAGAGCAGTATCACCTAACCCAGAATACATGGACATAGGCTGCGGATATGGAGATTTTCTTAACAAAGTCATTAGGTATATTCCCAATGCAATAGGCATAGAAAAAGACGCTACGATTTATTATTGCTTGAAGAGACCCAAACCTGAGCACGTTGTTTCAATCCCAGTAGAGTGTATGAGTCAACCAATTGATGTTGCATTCGTTGGATGGATGGAGCCTGGAGTAGACTTTAGGCATCGGGTTGCGGATATAGCTAAGTGTGTTATAACTACATTTGACCAGGGTGGACAATGTGGTGTCCATGGCGGCTGTGAATATGATGAATTCGGGTTTAGTCGAGTTGCTTGGTGGCGGACCCCTTCATGGATTGATGTAAACCATGAGTTGATGAATAGATACTATACACAACAATTGTCTGACGACAGTGTACTTAGGAATTTATTGATAGATCTTAGATCTGCACACAACCTCTGGTATGTTTATGCGCGTGACGAAGACCTGAAAAACAAAATCAGCTTTCAATTAATTAATTGGTTGAGAGACGAAGGCCCTATCTCACGAACCGAACAATATGAATTTGAGGCCATACTTGACCAATGTGGGTTTCAATATCTCACCAGGCTCCCTTCTGCAAGTGATAGGCTATGGGAAGTACAATTTGATTAAATCTGAGTTTCAATGGCATGGCTTAGGAAAAGCGCGGATAATTTCATAAATGAAATCAATGTTATATAGTCAAGAGATCAGTTGGATGTTAACATTTCGGATCCATTTAGGTTGGTGATAACTGGTAATCCAGGCGTTGGTAAACACACCGCGGCTTACGAGCTAACAAAAAATTCGGAATTCACGCTTATTGATATTAATCATCTTGCTGTTCAGCATCATGCCTTTTTGCACAACCTAGAAGTAGATTTAAAGAGAATAGCCTCCATTATAGAATCAAAGCTGGATGAATCACAAAGAATAGTCATTGTGGGACATTTGGCTCCTTATGTATTGAAAAAGGAATGGGTCGACCTGGCGATAGTATTGCGTAAGTCTCCATATTCTCTTCTCAGGATCTTAGAAAACAGAAGATATTCTGCTGAAAAGATCAGAGAAAATGTAGCCAGCGAAATTTTAGGGATTATTTTGTACGACTCGGTTCAGTGCTTTGGAAAAGAAAAAATTGCTGAGTTAGATACCACCCAATTTTCACCAGCTGAGATTCGTGATACAATAATTTCCCTAGTGAGTAGTAAAGCAAGCAGGAGGATTGGGATTGTAGACTGGCTATCTCTGGTATCCGAAAAAGGCGATTTAGGACGATTCCTAGAATATTCGTGATTTTTTGTGGCTGAGGCACAAGTGGGAATCATTCAGGGTGTCCCAAGGATTTGACCTAGGGATTTATCTTGGCCTTGTCTTCCTTGTAATTCAAATATATATATCCAAGTCTATAAAGCCGGTGTAAAGATTATGTCGACAGTGTTGATGCGCAAATTTGGCGAAGAAGCAATTCAATTTCTAGGTAAAAAAGTTTCTGTAGAAACTTCTGATCAGAGATCATATAAAGGAACCTTAACCGGCATCGATGAGAGACTTGACTTGATATTGAATGACATTGAAGGCACTGGGATACTGAAGATGATGATCAATGGTGCATATGTGAAGGAGATTAAACTTATGGAGAAGCCATTTGATTTCAAAGCTCTTTCCGAAAGACTCTCCAAGGTTTTTCCTGGTCTCGTAAAAATAAGAGAAGATGTTGGCGCGATCATAGTTATGGATAAGATAAAAGTGACAGAAACAGGTGTAGAAGAAGGATCTGGTCTAGCAGCGGACAGAGTTAGAGTCATTTATGATGAGTTCATCAGGGAGAACAGGAAGTAAATTTGTCATTTGAGGTCAGATATACTGACCTAGCTGGTAGAATAGGGCAATTAAAGACAATGCATGGGGTTCTGGAGACTCCGGCGTTTCTTCCTGTTGTCCATCCAGTTGAGCAAGTAATACGACCTCAGTTCTTGAGTGATTTAGGATTTAAAGCGGTGATTACCAATGCGTATATCACGTTCAAGCGGCATAAGGAACAAGTCCTACGTCGAGGAATACATAATCTAATCGATTTTGATGGAATAGTGATGACTGATTCGGGTGGCTATCAGGTACTGGAGTATGGTGATATAGAAATAAGACCTGAAAGCATGGCCAAATTTCAAATTGATATAAAGAGTGATCTGCCAGTGATGCTTGACAGACCGACTGGCTATGGATTAGATCACGGACGAGCTAAAGATTTTGTATTGGAAACGATCCGAAATGCTAGATCTACTGTAAATACAGTTAAAGATGTCCTCGAACATGGAGATGAAATAGCTTATGATGAAATGTGTGACTTAAAGGGGCAAATCTGGATCGGTACTATTCAAGGGGCAGAACATCTTGATCTAGTCAAGTATTCCACTATGGAACTTGTTAGAATTGGATTTGATTTCTTTGCGCTTGGAAGTCCTGTCGAGGTCATGGAAGCATATGATTTCAGTTTATTAGCAAAGATGATCCTAACAACTAAAGAGATAATTCCCAATAAACCGTTACACCTTTTTGGGGCAGGTCACCCGCTTGCCATTTCCCTTGCTGTAGCCTTAGGATGCGACAGTTTTGATTCCGCTTCCTATCTATTATATGCACGTGACAATAGATACATTACCCCTTATGGAACTGCTAAACTAGATGAATTGACCTATCTGCCTTGTAGCTGTCCTGTGTGCAGTTTTCATTCTGTAAGCGAATTTCGTAGTATGACTTACCTTGCGAGGACTATTGAACTAGCGAAACATAATCTGTATATCTTGAAATTAGAAATCAATATGTTAAAACAAGCGATAATGGATGGTAGGTTGTGGGAATATCTTGTACAGAAAGCGAGATCACACCCAAAGCTTATGGACGCACTGGCTTATATAAAAAATCATCCTTTAATAGAATCTGGAACAAGGAGATTCAAGAATAAGGCGGCCTTTTTCTATGACTCAATAGATCGTTGCAGACCGGAAGCAAAGCAATACAGGGAGATGGTTGCCAGATTTAAGTCATCTAAGTCACGTGTTTTGTTCTTCCCAGATCAAGATACAAAGCCCTTTTATACCAGTAATCAATACGCCCATCTTGTTAAGGAATATGAGGGATTTCAGATTTGCACATATAACGCATTTCTAGGAATAATCCCGGTTGAATTATGTGATATATACCCTGCCTCGCACAATCTTACATCTGAAACTAATTTGGATGACGAAGGAATAGAATTCTACTATCATGAAACTATTAAGTATTTGAAATCATTTCTAAAATTGAACCATTTTGAAGAAATAGTAATCTATGCGAATAAGGCGGTTAGAGACAGTTTGAATAGAAGTCCCATAGATCAGAGCAACATAAGGATTCTTGAGTATGAGAAAGGGAAGAGGTAATAACGAGTTATTGATACCTAGTTAAACATGCTTAAGAAGCCACTTCCACGGCGTTTTTTGTCTCCTTCGGGAGTTCTCTATATCCATTTTCATCTATGATTACAACGTTTATACCGTCGCCTGTACCCGCGTTTCTTCGGATGGCTGCAGCTATTGCACGGATAGCAATTTTGTAGCCGTCATCCACTCTCAAATCATCTCGGAATTCGGACTCTAGATATCCGTATGCAACGGGCGAACCACTTCCAGTCGAGATAAACTTTTCAGTGGTCATTGATCCAAATAGATCAATGTTGTAAATCTTGCCTGCTTGCTCAGAGTCATAACCAGCCATAATGATCTGTACGTAGTAAGGGAAGTATCTTTGATTGAAAAGCACGTTAGAGCAAAGTCTTGCAGCAGATTTGACTGGCATCAGTTTCCTGTTCGAGATTCTAAATATATTAGCATTATACCGCATAATATCCACAAGATTTTGAGCGTCTGCTACGCCCCCAGCTATTGTCATGGCTAGATGCCTATCAACTTTCTGAATTTTCATGACATGTCTATCGGCTATAAAGAATCCCGCACTTGCCCTTGTGTCAGCGGCAAGAACTACTCCATCTCTACAAGATAAGGCGCATGTAGTAGTACCTTTCTTAATATGCTCCATAACATACTTAGAGTACTCGCTATTCTGTAGATCCATTCGACAGGTATGATACGGGCACTAAATTTAAGCATTCCCAGTGAATCAAGCAAGTTTAGTAGCGCCCGATTAGCAAATTCCACGGAAATGTGATTTATATGGATAAAGCATAACGGTCCACGTCCACTTTGGCATAGGAGATTGAGCTCTCACTTCGACTAGCAAGTTTGTAGCACCAAATCATCTAATATCACACTGGCTTACGATCGATCATATTGTTCAACTTGAACTCCTAATAATTATATTCGAGTAGGTGGTCATTTCATTTGGATGGGAAGGACGCTGTTTGATAAGATTTGGGATAATCATGTAGTTTATCAAGAAAAGGAATCAGCTGACGGTAATCCGTCCCTGATTTACATTGATCGTCATTTGATACATGAGGTCACCTCCCCTCAGGCTTTCGCTGGTTTGAAGCAGCGCGGACGTAGGGTCAGACGGCCGGATCTGACCTTCGCAACTATGGATCATAATGTCCCAACAACTAACCGTTCTATTCCATTAATAGAAGGTGATTCCTTGGAACAGATACGTGCATTAAGAGATCACTGTAAAGAGTTCGACATCACGCTTTTTGATATGCACAGTCCTCGCCAGGGCATTGTCCATGTCATTGGTCCCGAACTGGGCCTTACTCTACCAGGAATGACAATTGTTTGTGGAGATAGCCATACATCCACTCACGGTGCATTCGGAGCTTTGGCTATGGGTATAGGAACAAGTGATGTTGAACATGTACTTGCAACACAATGTCTCTGGATGCAGAAGCCCAAGAATCTCAACATTAAATTCGTTGGAACAATTAACGACCGCCCAGGTTTATCTGCTAAAGATATCATTCTAGCAACTATTAGACACATAGGCATATCGGGGGGGATAGGCTCGGTGATCGAATACACTGGGGAAGGAATTTCGACTCTTTCAATGGATCAGAGAATGACAATCTGTAACATGTCTATTGAAGGTGGAGCAAGAGCTGGTTTGATGGCTCCAGATCGCATTACATTTGATTATATTAGAGGACGTCCATTTGCACCCGCTGGAAAAGAGCTAGACAATCTCATGGAATACTGGCGATCATATCTAACTACAGATTCGCAAGCGTATTTCGACGAATCCATCAGCATGGATCTATCAAATCTGGCCCCGCAGGTCAGTTGGGGGACGAATCCCTCGATGGTTGTAGATGTTACGGAAAGTATCCCCTACCCAGAAGAATTTGCTGATGGGAATGTCGAGCAGGAAAAATCAGCCAAGAGGGCATTGGAGTACATGGGGCTAGAGCCAGGCATCCCTATAACCGATATAAAAATAGATCGTGTGTTCATTGGATCTTGTACAAATGCTAGGTTGGAAGATTTAATAGACGCATCTAGAATGCTTGAGGGAAGGACTGTTTCGTCCAGAGTCAATGCGATGGTGGTTCCTGGTTCTCAATCTGTGAAAAGAGCTGCCGAGGAGAGAGGGATCGATAGTGTTTTTAAGAAGGCTGGCTTCGATTGGCGCGAATCTGGGTGCAGTATGTGTCTAGGGATGAATCCCGATATTCTATCTCCTAAGCAGAGATGTGCCAGTACTTCTAATCGCAACTTTGAAGGACGGCAAGGATTTGGTGGAAGAACTCATTTAGTGAGCCCAATCATGGCTGCTGCTGCTGCAGTGGAAGGAAAATTTGTCGATGTGCGGGAATGGTTTTAAACTGATTGGGGATTTCTTTAGGATGAAACCGTTCAAATTCATATGTGATAAGGCTATTCCTTTGGATATCATAAACGTTGACACTGACCAGATCATTCCGAAGCAGTTTCTTAAGATGGTAAAGAAGGAAGGATATGGTGAGTTTCTTTTTTACAGTTGGCGATATCAGGAGAATGGAACACTTACAACTGACTTCGTTCTAAATGACAAGAAATTTGCTGGAAGACGGATTCTTCTGACGCGCGATAATTTTGGTAGTGGCAGCTCCCGTGAGCATGCAGTATGGGCATTAAGAGATTTTGGTATTATTGTGCTCATTGCTCCTTCATTTGCAGATATATTCTACAATAACTGCTTCAAGAATGGACTCTTACCTGTCCGGCTCAATCACCACGATGTGGAATTTCTATTTAATAATTCTGAAGATGAGGACATCATAGTTGACTTAGATAGACAAGAGATAGTTTGTTGTGACCAGACATTCGGTTTCCAGATCAATAGTTTTCATAAAAAGATGTTGACACAAGGTGTAGATGAAATAGGGCTTACCCTTGAAATGGAAAGTGCAATAAGAAAATATGAATCTAAAATAGGCAATCCTTCTTACCCATAGTTTCTTCACCGTTCTTCCCACTATCCCCTCACAGCCGTCATAAACTGCTTTCATCTAAGCATGATATGCTAGTACGGTGGTATGGGACCTTGCGATATCCAATACAGTTATTAGGGGTTTTTCTTACCCACACCTTATGCGACAATACATTGCTGACACTTGGCTTAAAATGTGGAAATCAAATTCAGATGAGTTGAAGGGAAAGGCAATCAATTGGAGGAAAGAACCATCAATTCACAGGATTCCGAGACCAAGTAGGCTAGATCGTGCTCGAAAGATTGGCTATAAGGCTAAGCAGGGCATAGTTGTGGTACGTGCAAGAGTGGGCAGAGGCGGAATGAGGAAACAAAGACCAGTCTCAGGTAGAAGACCGAAACACTTGGGAGTTGTACGTATAAAACAGGGAATTAGCATGCGACAAGTCGCAGAAAGAAGGGTGGGTGAGAAGTTTCCAAATTTGGAAGTAGTGGGGTCTTATTATTTGCACAGGGATGGAATGCACCAGTGGTTTGAGGTCGTACTGGCCGATCCTATGCATGGATCCATTTCCAAAGATAGAGAAATGAGAGGAAAGCTTGTAGCTTTTTCCAAATAGATAGGCTGCGATGCCTTTGATTAATTATCAGTTCTTCAAGATGGGATCTTCATGTGCCATGATAGACTTGATTATCTTTAAGATCTCCTGATTCTCTGCGTCTTCTTCCAGAGTGATATAGAAAAATCCTCCATTTATTGGTATAGTTACTATCTTGACTTTTTCATTTTCAGTTATTGTGAATCTTGTCTTACCGATAGCCTTTTCAAATTTTTTTCTTAGTTGGTTCCTAGTGGCTTCCAGAAAGTTCTCATCTCTGGCTTCATCGGGAGAGAACATTGGTATGACATCTTTACGAAGCTGTCCTGAAACAGTTCTTCCAAAATCGTTCATTAAACCGACATACCTAATTTTGGGTGATAACTCCAAAAATTGCCTACATAGCTTTTTGTTCTCTTTTAATTTCTCTTCATCAGTGTAGTTCATCGCGTAAAAGTTAGAATGTTCTAGAAATATATTTGTTCGATCTCTGAATACGATGGTTATGCAATAGTACAGAACCTCATTAATTGAAGATTAGAAAAGACCTTGCGCTCAAACTTGGTTTGATGTTTGTCCCAAACCTTTCAAGTTACAGTTAAATTCAATAACCTGTGAGGAGCTAGTTGTATACGTAATCCGTAATTGGCCTTAGATTTGCTTCGTTCAAAAGCCCTTTTTCAAAACACCATTGATGTCTGGATAATGTTTTGTGAAGAGATAGGAATCGATTGGTATGACATTAACGCGTATACGAGATTTATCAGTTATCTTAAATCAAATGGGTTTAAGATGCAAAAATTCCCTCTTTGCATTAAAGAATCTGCAGGAGTATACGAAAGGGGTAAAGATAAGGCTAAATTCCTTGAGGAATTATCTCATATTTCTGCTGACGACGCGGGAGCCTTCACAATAAAACTGGCTGATAATACAATGTCCACTATACGAAATTTTAGGACTAATGTTGCGAACTGACTTTCATCAAACGGACATTTCCTGAAATCTGTGAATGAGCTTCTCTGCGATAACTCTGGCCGCTAGCTCCTGCGCTTCTCTGGTCTGAGCACCAATATGTGGAGTACATAAAACGTTGGGTAATTCTAAGAGTTTTTTATTAGTGGGTGGTTCGAACTCAAAGACATCCAATCCAGCTCCAGCAATTTTTTGGTCTTTCAAAAGGTCATAGAGGGCACTTTCATCCACTATCCCTCCTCTGGAGCTATTGATAATATAGCCTGACTTTTTCATCCTAGATAGAAGCTTACCATCAAAAAGATGGTACGTGTCTGATGACAGTGGAACATGAACAGTTATGAAATCAGAGCTTTCAACTAGAGTATTTAAATCAGTGTTAATCATGCTAACTTCGCTAATGTATTCTCTGCTAATAGGGAAAATGTCGTAGCCTATGATATTCATTCTCAATGCTCTAGCAATTCTCCCTACATTCCTGCCTATATTTCCTACACCTACAATGCCCAGGTACTTTCCACTCAGTTCTGTCCCGATAACAGACTTCTTAACCCAATTTCCCTTTGACAATTCAGAATGTGCATATGGTATTTGACGAGCCAACGATATCATGAACCCGATGACCAGCTCAGACACCGCGTTTATCGCTGCTTCTTGCGCATTTATGACTTTGATGTTCTTTCTTTCTGCATAGTCTGTATCAATGTTGTCTAAACCGACACCTACACGTGCTATGACCTTAAGCGAATTTCCATTCTCGATTACGTCTTTAGAAACATTCGTTCTGCTCCTCACAACCAAAGCATCATACCCGCCTACATCAGAAAGGAGTTTTTCGAGTGTTATATCTGGCTGGTAGTCAACAGTCAATCCAGCCTTGGTTAATATCTCAATTCCTACTTTATCAATTGAGTCGCAGATAAGAACTCTCCATGCAATGGTCATAATCGTGAGGCAACTACTAGCCTATATATACTATTTCAAGGTCACACTAGATTTCATGTATCACGAACGGCCATGTTTACTAAAAATCATCGTCTTGAACTTGTTACAGTAGTAACGTATTCCATAGTTCTGATTATTCCTGACATGGTTCAATTTTGATATCCATTCTAATAGAACTGATTTATTCGGAACGATTGAATCAATGCTATCAATCTTATGTTTAAAGCACCTGCGCAGTATTTATCGCTACGATACGGCACAGCTAGCTGATCTCTTGCAGGAGGAGTGGCCACTCTTGGCTTTGATCTTTCGCACACGAAGTGATAGTACTATAATACTAGGCCATTTCATAGAAATATGGGCAATTGCTAAACATGTATTTCTGATTCGAGGCTCAGTCGCTAATGACATCAAGAGTTTTAAGTCTCTTGTCGCCTGTTCAATGGTCGCCTCAATACTTTGAAGAGGTTCATTCCTTGGATGAGCGAGTGTTACTCTAGGCATTTATCTTTTGCATGATGGGATGAGCATTCTACTATCGATTCTTCTAATGCTTTCTATCGTCTGAATCATCAAGAATCCTCGTCAGATGGCTCTACCACTTGCCTTGCCTTTAGCGATATCGTTATATTGAAAATGAGATAAAATAAGGAACAAAAGCCTAGAATGTCATTCATCAGATATCGTATAATGAGGATCAGGAGGCTCACGAAGAATCGAGTGTATTTAGTTATTCGAGCTTTGCTTTTCCTGTATTTGAGGATAAAAATGAAATTAGGGTGGTATTGACTTACCAGACGGTCAGTCAGACTATGATTTACTCAGCCCAATTCTTACATCTACCGCCCTAGTTCCACTTCCTTCCTCTAATACTAGAAGTGGATTCATATCAAACTCTTCTATTTCAGGGAAATCAGTCACCAACTGAGATAATCGCTGAAGATTTTCTGCCAAAGCTTTCAAGTCTGAGGGTTTCTCGCCCCTTGCTCCTTTCAATAACTTAATCGACTTTACTGACTCGATCATCTCAGTAGTGTCCTTTTCGGTTACAGGGGCTATTCTAAACGTAACATCTTTAAGAACTTCTACGTAAATGCCTCCAAGGCCAAACATCAGTAATGGACCGAACAAGGGATCGCGTTTGGCCCCAATAATGGTTTCTTTACCTGATTTAACCATCTCTTGAACTAAAATCCCTTTGATTAGTGCATCCTTATTGTATTTTTGTATGCTTACGATGATATCCCTGTAGCCTTTCCTAACTTCCTGTTCATTGGAAAGACCAATCTTGACTCCTCCTGCATCCGATTTATGAATGATCTCGGGAGAAACTATCTTCATAACCAGAGGATAGCCGATGTTTCTTGCTGCTTCAGCGCATTCGTCTTCGCTTTTTGTCAAGTAACTTTTTGGTGTTTGGAAACCATAAGCTTGAAGAACCTCGTACCCCTCCTCTTCCAGCAGGTTGGATCGCCCTTCACTTCTAACGTGATCGAAAATTCTTGTTACTCTGTTGAGGTCTACTTGGAAGTGCTTTGGTGGTTCTTCCTCTCTGGAGAGCCATTCTCTAAATCTGTACATTCCAGCAAGTGTTTGTATAGCCGGTTCAGCATACATAAAATGCGGAATATCTCCGTCAGATAATACTTTCTTGTTTTCCTCACCCTCCGCTAAACCCATTAGAGCGGCTAGCATTGTTCTCTTTGTTCCTCTTGAAGTAGTCACAATTGTCCGTGCAAGTTCGGTATAATCTAAAGTCGCAGACGGGGTACACATTGTTACTAGAGCTCCTACGTTACTATTGGACAGCAATTCAACCAATACTTTCTCGAATCTCTTGTAATCAGCATCTCCTACTATGTCAACTGGATTCCTTGACGATCCATGGGGAGGAATAACCTTTGAAATTACTTCTTTGGAAGCAGATATGTCTGCCATTTTCAACCGAAATTGAGCACACATATCAGTAGAGATAATGGCCGGACCTCCTGCATTTGATACTATAGCTACTCCAGAATCTTTCACCGGAACTGGTTGTTTTGAAAATGCCGTGGCCAATTCAAATAGGCTTTGCATCGTGTCCACACGAATAACTCCTGACTGATCAAATAGCGCACCATAGGCTTCATCTGATCCCATTAGAGCCCCTGTGTGTGACATTGCCGCTTTCGCCCCTTCCGGAGTTCTTCCTGCCTTTAGAACAATGATGGGTTTCTTGTATTCCTTGGTTGTTTTCTTGGCTATCTTCGTGAATTTTCTTGCATCATGGATATCTTCCAAGTACATTACTATTACCCGTGTCTCTTCGTCAGCAGCTAACAGTTCCAACACATCATTTTCGTCCATATCAACTTTGTTTCCCATACTAACAACTTTCGAAAATCCTATTCCTTGTGCAATAGCATCTTCTACCGTGGCAGCACAAATTGCACCGCTTTGCGATACCAAGGCGATCCCTCCATGTTTAGGGGTTATTTTGAGAAAAGTGGCATTCATCATGTTTTCTGGTGAAAGACTCATAATACCTAAACAATTTGGGCCGATGATCCTTGTTCCGTATTTCGCACCTATCTTGCCAATTTCTTGTTCGAGTTTGGCGCCCTCGCTGTCAACCTCTTTAAATCCTGCAGTCACTATTATCGCTCCCTTAATTCTTTTCTTTCCTACTTCCTCAATAACAGAAGGCACAGTCTTATTTGGAGTAGCGACGACCGCAAGATCGATATCACTAGGAACATCTAGTACGCTCTTGTAAGCCTTCAAATCGAAAACGGTAGGGTTGGAAGGAGTAACAGGATAGATCTTTCCCTTGTATCCCTTCTGTATGTTAGAAAATATTGCCCTTCCTACACCGGGTTTTTCTGACGCACCAATTACTGCTATGGAAGAAGGTGACAGAAATACCCGCTGGGTTATCTCATCTGTCATATTAGAGGTAGAAACCCTGGAGGATAGTTATAAATGCATTTGT
Organism: Nitrososphaeraceae archaeon; assembly: GCA_035643435.1. Lineage (GTDB taxonomy): Archaea > Thermoproteota > Nitrososphaeria > Nitrososphaerales > Nitrososphaeraceae > TH5896. The sequence continues at coordinate 45,251 of DASQQK010000279.1, forward strand.
TCTACAATTGATAATGACTACGGGAGATCCGCTCTTTCAAACGCAATCTGTTCAGCCGAGTCAGGTATCTATACAGAATAATTGGAAGCAATGTACTTCTCAAGTACGGATAACCTACCAATGAGTTTCTCTAACTTTGCACGTACTACCGATCGTGTTATGCAACTATACCTACACTAGCACGTGCAATAGAAGTTATAAATCATAAGTGCCGTTTGCCTATATACTCACAGTGGTCCTATCAAGGGTCTCTATCTAATCCCACTTATAATGTGAGCACCTTTGCTGGTTCCTTCGTAAATATATACTCCCAGTGCATCCACATTGGACGGCATCTTTGGAGCTAGCAGCCTTATTATTTCGGTTGAGAGATTTTCGACCGTTGCCTCCCCTGACAGCATAAAGGTAGTAGATTTCGGTACTTGTAGTTTGAAATCTCCTTGGAGTCCCTTGAATGAAACGAAATAATGCTTTTCGTCCTCATTCACAATATATTTCTTAGATATGAAGAACTTGTGATCGATAAGGCTCAAGGTCTGTTTGATAATCTGTTTGGCATCTCCAAAGTCCATCACAAGATTATTTTTGGTTGTGCCTATTATCTCCACCATTATATTGGACGTGTGTCCATGTAGAATAGAACACCTCTCGACCAATGGAAGAATATGTGCATAATCAAATGCTAATGAAGGGTCTTCGATAAAAATAGAGCTAGTTTCATTTTCATTGGAGTCGTAAATGAAGATTGATTCTAGTTCCTCTACCTTTGCAAGATACCGCGATGATCCGATAGCAATGATGTCAACATCCGGATTATTCTGTTTTATAGCCTTGAATTTCTGGAGATCTGCATCAGAATCAACTATTTCTACATACTTGTTTCTAGTCTTGAAATCTACAGATAATTTGTTACCGTCAATCATTGTTGGGAGAACTACATCATACTCGAATTCAAGATTCAAAAATGATAGCAACTTTGCGAAAGTTGATTCAGTCCTACTTCTATAAATTATCCGCATCTGGTCTAGATACTTGATGTCCCTATCTTGAAGGCTTTTCATGTAGAATATCCACCAATGATTATCGCTTCACATATAAACTGTTTTTGTCCCTTACCTTGTGACAGTCGGTCGGTTGGCTTTGGAACAGGATAGCCATTGATCAATCAAGTTTCTTGGTCGGAGCAGTTACCCCAATGGTCAGGAAGTCTAATACTTCCCTCCAAATCTATCAACGGCCGCTAAAAATATTATTTTACATGTAATAGGATATCATCACCATATCTAGGTAACATTGATCTTTTTAATGCTTCATCATGAAGTGGTCCTAGTATTGATGTCTAATGTTAATTGGGATCCTGTCAGAGTGAACTCTTCTATAGGATCATAACAATCATTCATCTACAGGATCAAAATAATCATTCAAATTCTAATAGATCTAAAAATGAGTTGATTTTGTTGTGATTATTCACAACTTCTCAGTCAGTCGATGCATTATTATATCAGATTGAAACAATTTCTATTACTGAACTTAATGAAATATTGTGGTTTGCTACGAATCCTGATGAAGCAGCTATCACATATTTAGCAGGCAACGTATTCTTATATGTACATTTTGAAGCATCAAAGGGGTTGGTACAGAATTGCGCATTTTCTTTTATATATACCACTTGCCCATTTTCATCAAACCAGATCAGATCAAGATCATATTGTATATTTATCAACCATAGTGCGTAAAGGTCTGACTTTCCATAAATTAAGAGCATTCCTGCGTCCAAAGGAATCGGATCCGCTCTAAACTTTAACCATCTTTGTCTCTCTTCAGGAGAATCCGCTACCTCCACTTCGATAGTATCATTGTCAATTTTAATTGTGCCCATAGGAAAACTAAGATCTCTGTTCTTAACCTCTGACGGGATTAATAATAGACCTAATATTCCGATAATAAAAGCGGCCAAAATGGCAGGTAATAAAACTACCATCTTCCTAGCCATGGCCATACCAGTTAAACAATAAATAGATTTGAACCTTGCTATTGCCAGATCTGTTCAGCTGACACTATGAAGCAGAATGCGGATTTGCTTCAAGTTATTCAAGGATCCTGAACAACAAAATTATTCCAAAAGCATGTACATTGAGATCTAATTTTGTCTGAGGATTATAACTTGTGTGCCCAATTGTCTGCTGCATAAGTAGAACCGACGTTCTTGTGCTTTGATACCAATTGATGGGGGTCGCAACTAAACTGGCGTAATGGCCGAGTTAGAAGGGAGTATTATGTACAAGTTGTGTGGCCAAGCACATACATCATTACTAACTTGTAGACCCATTACTACCTATTTACAGAAACAGCCGAATCTGCAATCCTAGTGAGTTTAACCAGATGAACTGGACATCAGTTCGGTTTCGAGTAATTGGGGAAGCCCAGAGCTCACATAATATAATATTATTCGCGGGATCAATTTGCTCTGTATAAGCTAGATCGAAACCGTTATTACTCTATTTAACAAGGCATACAAAGTATTGGGTAAAAAGGAACTTTCTGCTCTATTTTCTGCTAATCCGGACAGATACTATAAAGTTGCACTATTTGATAAATTCGGTTTTGAACGGCACAAATGTGATATCTGTGGAAAATTCTTTTGGTCACTTGTAAATCGAACAAACTGTCCTGATCACGAGGTTTATGGATTTCTTGGACATCCTCCAACAAGCAAGCGTTTAGACTATGTTGATGCTTGGAAGCAAGTCGAAGCCTTCTTTGGATCAAATCAGCATACTATAGTGAGCAGGTATCCCGTAGTCTGCAGATGGCGAGATGACCTTTATTATACAATAGCTTCTGTAGTTGATTTTCAGAGGGTCATTCAGAACAAAGTCTTTTTTGAACTTCCTGCCAATCCATTAGTGGTACCCCAAATGTGTGTTCGTTTCAACGACATCGAAAATGTGGGCCTCAGTGGCCGCCATTACACATCATTTTGTATGATAGGTCAAACATGCGATGCGGATGCGGAAGGGGGGTATTGGAAGGATCGTTGCTTGGATTTAGATTACCAATTATTAACAGGAGTATTGGGAATTGATCCCAAGGCCATCACCTTCGTAGAGGACGTCTGGATGGGAGCAGGAGCCTTTGGATATTCATTGGAATATTTTGTAAATGGACTCGAACTGGGTAACGCGGTGTTCACTGAATTCGAAGGAGACGAAAATGAATACCGAACAATGAAGCACAGAATTATAGATATGGGGGCAGGATTAGAACGCTTTGCGTGGATAACAATGGGTACTCCGACCAGTTATGACTGTACTTTCGGTCCAGTAATTAGGGAGATGATAAACAAAACAGGAACAGTACTCGATAAAGAAATACTAGGAAATTATTTTGCATTTGTCTCTAATGCGCTTGAGAGAACAGAGGTTGATCCAAGAGCTCTCAAGGCAACATTTGCGAAGGAGATGAAAATCTCATTTGAAGATTTGAACAAGATCGTTGATCCATTTGGAGCAATGTATACCATAGCTGATCATACCAGGACTTTACTCTTTGCTATTAGCGATGGTTCACTTCCATCTAACGTAGGGGGCGGCTATAACCTAAGAGTGATCCTCAGAAGAGCGTTGGCAATTCTAGAGAGAATAGGTTGGAATTTTGATTTGTCTGAAATCGCCGAAAACCATATACGATATTTAAGAAGAGTGTATCCGGAATTAGAAGAACATCTAAATGACGTTAGAACAATTTTACAAATTGAGTCTAATAGATATCTCGGGTCCAAGGAGAGAATGAATGCCATTACCTTATCGATAAAGGACAAGAAACAATCTCTCTCGGTAGATGATCTTATAAGACTGTATGAATCAGATGGCATCACACCTGAATTCCTTATGGAATCAGGAGTAATCAAAAGTATCCCTCAAGCCTTTTATTTACAGTTATCCGAACTACATGAATCTCATCATCCGTCCCGTAGTCTTGGCCCAATTGCTGGCATAGAGGAACTACAACCGACCCGATTACTGTATTATGAAAATGACATGATGACTGAGTGTGATGCCAAAATCTTGGCTATTGTTGAAAATAAATATGTTATACTTGATCAGACAGTATTTTATCCTCGTGGTGGTGGGCAGGAACCGGATAGCGGCGAAATTAATAGGACGAAGGTACTGGACGTAATAAAACAAAATGAAATTGTAATTCATAAAGTAAGTTCTTCAATGGGTCTTTCGCCCGGAATGAAGGTCCGATTGCGAATTAATCCACGAAGAAGAGACCTGATTACTAAACATCATACTGCGACGCATATTGTAAATGCGTCTGCAAGACATATCCTTGGACCTTGGGTGTGGCAGAATTCCGCCTTCAAGGATGAGGATTACGCTAGACTGGATATCACGCATCATTCTTCACTCTCCAGAGAGGAGATCGAAGGAATAGAAAGGGCCGCAAACAAGGTTGTAAGGCATGATACCCCAGTACTAATAAACACATTCGATCGTATCGACGCAGAGAGAAATTACTCCTTTAGAATCTATCAAGGCGGCGTAGTTCCATCCGGTAGAGTCAGAATCGTAAATATTAAGGATTGGGATATTGAGGCCTGCGGAGGGACTCACGTCAATCGTACCGGTGAAATAGGCCTGATAAAAATTTTTAGGACTGAAAGAATTCAGGATGGGGTTGTAAGACTAGAATTCGTAGCAGGTGAAGCTGCTATAGATTATGTAGAAAAACAGGATAATCAGCTTAATGCCATAACTCGCGTCTTAGGGTCAAGTAAGGAAAAGGTGGTAGAATCATTGCGTAAATCTGTTGACGACGCAGATGAGACTAAAAAGAGGCTTAAAGCAGTAATAAGAAGGACTCTGCCTTCTGTCATGGATTCCATTTTCAAGCATTCAAAAGTGATTTCTAACGACGGAATCAAATTATTCAGTACATACGATGAAGAGCTTGACGAAAACTACTATATTTCATTAGGTGAGACGGTGACTCAGGCTGATCCATATTTGATTTTCGTTGCACTTATTGGTAAAGGTCAAGGTGTACGCGTAATTACATTCGCCGGAGAGATTGCAAGAAAAAGGATCAAGGCTGGAAATTTAGCCCACCGGCTTTCTCAGACACTCGGGGGATCGGGTGGAGGAAATGCGGCTTTTGGTCAGGGAGGCGGAAAGTCGAGCCAAAAGATACGAGAGACAATTTCATCATTGGAAGAGTTAATTTCACAAACCATTGGGCGGTGAAATAATACTATGCATGACACATATCTACGTACACAAAACCGTGCTGATCGACCAGACTGGGATCTAATTGAGAAAAAATGGAGAAAGAGATGGGATGAACAAAAGGCATTCGAATCTAACGTCCATTCGAAAAAACTAAAATACTTAGTAACAGTTGCATATCCTTACCCAAATTCCCCACAGCACATTGGACATGGGAGAACCTACACACTCGCTGACGTCCATGCTCGTTACAAGAGGATGAGGGGGTACAATGTTTTATTTCCAATGGGCTTTCACTATACTGGTACTCCCATACTAGCAATGTCTCGGAGATTGGCATCAGGGGATAAAGATCTATATAATACTTTTCGCAACATATATGGCGTTCCCCCTGAAATAATGAAAACTTTCGACGAACCTGCAAATATAGCAAGATTTTTCCACCAAGAGATAAAAGATGGGATGAAGGAAATGGGATTTTCAATAGATTGGAGAAGAGAATTCACTACTATCGATCCGGCGTTTTCTAAGTTTGTATCTTGGCAATTTAGCATTCTCAAGAAAAAGGGCCTCATAATCCAAGGGTCTCATCCAGTGGGGTGGTGTCCTAGGGACCAGAATCCCGTTAGCCAACATGACACATTGGGCGACATAGAGCCTAATTTTATTGAATATACGCTCATCAAGTTCAGTCTGCATGACACATACGTACTGCCGGTGGCTACATTAAGGCCTGAAACAGTGTACGGTGTTACTAACCTATGGATTAATCCTCAAGTAAAGTACGTAGCTGCACGTATATGGAAAGGTGAGAAACTAATGTGGATTATCAGTCGTGATGCAGTAATAAAACTAGAGCATCAGGGGCACAAAGTGAATATTGACCACGAAATAGATGGGTTAGAACTAGTAGGCGAGTATGTTATTAACCCTATAACACAAAATAGGCTTCCAATATATCCTGCGTCCTTCGTAGATCCTAAGGATGGCAGCGGACTGGTTATGTCTGTCCCCGCTCACGCACCTTACGATTATCAGGCCCTGCTAGATTTTGATAGTAATTCTTCTAAAAAAATGAGAAATCAAGAGATAGTCAAGCCAATAACAATTATCGAATCCGAAGGTTATGAAGGTGACAACATGATTCCTTCTCAAGTCATAATTGAAAGGTTGGGCGTGAAGGATCAGCACGATCCTCTTTTGGAAAGAGCTACTACAGAACTATACTCTCATGAATACTACAAAGGCAGGCTAAAAGAAAATACGGGAAAGTATGCGGGAATGAAGGTCTCTGAGGCAAAAGATCTAATAAAAACTGAACTATTGGAGAACGGAATTGGAGAGATTCTCTACGAGTTTGTCAAAAAACCAGTCAAGTGTAGATGTGGGGAGGAATGTGTTGTAAAAGTACTGGGTGATCAATGGTTTCTCAATTATAACGACGCTCAATGGAAAGATTTAGCTCATGAATGCATTAATCAAATGGATATAATCCCTGATGAAATAAGATCTGAATTCAACTATGTAGTGGATTGGTTAAAGGAGAGGGCCTGTGCGAGAAAGTCCGGCCTTGGGACACGATTGCCTTGGGACCAAGACTGGATTATCGAAAGTCTATCTGATTCAGTAATATACACTGCATACTACATTATTTCAAGATATCTTCATGATGACGATATTTCTGCGCAAGATTTAACCGACTCCCTTTTTGACTATATATTTTTGGGAAAAGGCTCTCCAAAAAGGATTTCTGAAGATACTAAACTTTCTGAAGAACTTATATTAAGAATGAGAACAGAATTTAAGTACTTTTATCCCGTGGATACAAGGCATTCAGGAAGGGATTTGGTTCCTAATCATCTCACATTCTTTGTCTTTAACCATGTAGCTATTTTTGACAGGGCTTATTGGCCTAGGCAGATTGTAGTAAATGGTTCGGTACTAATGGATGGTAAGAAGATGTCTAAGTCATTTGGAAATATTGTTCCTCTACGACAAGCCATAAGGAACTATAGTGCCGACGCAATTCGAGTTGCCATGTTGAGCTCAGCTGAACTTCTTCAAGACGCAGATTTTTCATTCGAAGTCCTTAGGGGGATCCGATCTCGGTTAGACGATATTTATCAGATGGGGATCCTGCTTTCTAGCTCTAGCAGTAGCCAAATGTCTATAAAACAGTTAATCCTTGGCCAGAGTATTACCGAGTCCGAAGACAAATGGATTTTGAGTACGATACAGAGAAGGTTAAGAGACACTACGGAGTTGATGGATCGATTGCGAGTGAGAGAGGTCTTGCACACAATATTATACTCGATGGAGCAAGATTTACAGTGGTATAACAAGCGGGTCAAGTCTAAGGGTAGAACTGAGATGTTAGTAAATACAATACTCATATTGTTCTTAAGGACTAGAATCAAAATGATCGCACCTTTTGCCCCTTTTTTGGCTTCTGAAGTTTGGGATAACATAAGTGTAGACGTTACTAAAAAGGAGGGTTTGGATTGGCCGAGAACAATGCGGGAATATGTTGACCCTATTGCTGAAGAATCGGAAGACTTGATCAAGAACCTGATCCAAGACATACAAAATATTTTGAAGGTTACTAAAATGAAACCCAGTCGTGTAAATATATACACTTCGGCAAAATGGAAGTGGAAGCTATATCAAAAAATAGTTGAAGTAATTTTGGCGAATCGGAATTCTAGTTTGAGTGATATTATGAAAGCATTGGGTGAAGATTCGGAAATTTCTGAAGCTCGATCAGACGTAAAGCTGATCAAGAAAATTATGGAAGACGTTCTTTCGATTCCAGTGGAGCGGCGGTCACTTAAGCTGAATATTAAAAACGTTGACGAGATAACCGTGATTGAAGACGCTGCTTCGTTGATTTCATCTGAATTGGGTGACCCAAATTTGGAAATACTTGTATTTGGCGAAGGTGAGGATAATGCAAAGAAAAATGACCCACAATCCAAAGCCAGATCATCTCGCCCGTTCAAGCCTGCTGTTTTTCTAATCTAATGTCTGTTTTCATTTCCTGGTCTTTTTATAGGTAACAAGAGTGGAAGCAAAATACAGCACAAAACCAGCTATTACAAAGAAGAGGCCGTATAGTGAAATGCCCCCACGATCATAATAGGTTCCTATTCCTACAACGATTGCCCCAACAACAAGTAAGGCTATTCCTAGCCTTGTATAGGAAGACATCCGAAGTTTCTTATTTGCGGGCAATTCGTATAGTTAGGCACCCACCCATCTCTCAATGACGGTTAATTTATCTGTTCACATGAAGCCGCCTGAGCCCAAGATGGTACCGAAGATCTCATCATTGGCTTCCTTTTCAAAACATATTACAATTAGACGAAAGATCAGAAGGCAATGCAGACTAGCCCAAGACAAAATGTACTGTATCACTACTGATTCTAATTTTATTAAAGCTCCTTAACAATTTTTTTTAATATGTATTAAGAATAATCAAGATCAAAGGTATATCATTATCTATCATGTCGTTTGGTAATAAATGGAATAAACAACAAGGGGATAGTGTGGGTGAAGCTGTTAGAAACAAAATACTTGAGGGTGTAAAACCACAAGCTCCACTGAAGCCGCGTATCGAAGAAGCTAGAAGCAAATTGCAGTTGCAGATTACAAAATTAGAGACAATATCTAGCAAAATGCAGGAAAAAGATAAACTCATTTTCGGTAGGATTGTAACTGCAATGCACAATCATGATAGCCGCTATGCAAAACTATTATCAAATGAGCTATCTCAGATCAGAAGGATGAGCAAGATGGTCAATTCAGCCAAGTTGGCATTAGAACAAATACAATTGCGTCTTAACACCATGACTGAATTAGGCGATGTCGTGATTACGCTTAATCCGGCGATGTCTGTCATAAAAGGGATCCAGGGCGGACTTTCCTCAATGATGCCGCATGCAGATCAATCTTTCGGTCAAATTTCTGATCTATTGGGCAATATAATGTCTGGCACAGGTCAGATCCCTTCACCCGAAATAACTAGTGGCGCACTGAGCCTGGACGATGAAGCCATAAAAATTATCGAAGAAGCTACTGCAGTTGTTGAAGAGAATACCCGAGACAAATTTCCTGACCTCCCTACTCAGAGTCCGGAATCAAGAGCTGAAAGCTCAATCTACTAACCTGCACAAATCGTCCTCTACTTATTTCTTCTACGTAATTCATGAGGGAATTCGTCATCGTCCTATGCGAACACGTGGGCCAACATGAGCCTGGAATTGCAAGCACGTGCACCGGTAGCCTTGGTAAGATCCCAATTGTTACCCCAAGTGTGCTACATGAAATAGTGGATCTTTTCATGTAATGTTCTTTCCTCTATACTTTTGAAGAAAGTCCCACAATGGGTACACATATACATCCCAAACTGTTCAACATCGCCTTGTTTTAGAATTGTTAGGGTATTAGTCTCTGAAGTATCTTCTGCTACCATGTATTCTTCATAATTATTTCGTAATATATTCTCCAGAAAAGATTTGAACTCCTTTAATGAGCCGCTATCCCACCGAATAGTATATAAGGGGCAAGAATGGTCTATGCTACCTACTTCCTTATTTTCAAGACTTCCAAGGATTATTGAACTCGACTTGGGCTCTTGAGAACTCAGCTCTATTTCGATATCTCTTATGATCGAAGCTCTTAATTCTGCAGGTAAAAAGGAGAGATCTAATTTAATATTCAAATACATGTAGTTACAACTCTGAGACTCTAAGGTCTCACAGCTCCGATAGAATGCCTTAAACATCGATTTGATTTCACCTTGCGGTGTACGTCACAAAGGTGCTTCCCATCTTCAATTATAGTTTTAAACATCACGCAGTGCTCCGCTATCAGAGAATCGTCTGGAGGTATTTTTTGGTTGTGCGTGGTTAACACAAGCTTTCTCTCGATCCTTCAGAACCGTGAATTGAGAAATACAAATCACCACATTTACATAGGTGTTCATTAATTGAGTAGCTCATTCGATTTTATTATGTCATCTTTTGATACAAAACGGAGCCAGAAAGCTCCTTTTAGTTACTTTCCTCTCCCAGTCTTTCTCGGTGAAATGTTCCCAACTTTCCTTCCTGGTGGGGTAGTTCTACCTACCGAAGATTGACGTCCGATGTGCTGATGCCTGCCTCCTCCATGCGGATGGTATACTGCTGCTTGAGCGATTCCTCTAACCTTTGGATAAAGTCTTCCGCGTGAATGCATATACTTTTCTTTGTTCCCTGCTTTCAAAAATGGTTTCTCCCTCTTTCCCCCCCCTGAAATTGCTCCTATCATAGCTCTACACCGGCGATTTAGCATGGAAAACTTGCCGGAAGGGAACTTGATTGTAACACCTTCCATGCCATGAGAAAACAGAATAGCTGACGAACCAGCAGACTTGATTAATTTTCCTCCGTCACCCACATTTTTCTCAATATTGCAGATTATAGTTCCATCTGGGATGGATTCTAGTGGAAGTATGTTTCTTGCTGTGGCATTCACCCTAGGACCAATTTCAATGTAATCTCCGACTTTAGATCCATCAGAGGCAGGTATATAGGAATTAATGCCATTCTCAAAACGTACTTTCGCTAATGGAGCATCCCTTCCCTTTTCATGGACCAGATCAATAATTACTCCTGAATGATTTTCATCTAAATTAAAATAGGGATACTTTGCAGGAGCCAGCTTGCCCACTTTAATTGCTCTAAATTGCTTTCCCCCTTTTCCTCTTCTTCGAACTAAGGTTCTTTTCCCCAACTTAAATTATCACATCAAGGATTCTGTATTGGTGATTTTAAGTTTATGCTAATCGTAGGTCTATTCACGTGTTAATAAGCAACTCAGAAGCGAAGGCTAATAAGGTATAAAGATGAGTAAAGTTCTAGGTATCATCGTGAGCCAGAATACACTCTCGCTAAAAGTACTTGAGGCTTATACTAGAGACGTTGGCAGGGGAGTAGCTCGTATTGATTATGATTCTATGGATTCTCTCACCGCTTCTACAGGAGATGTTATCGAGATTAGAGGCAAACGCCGGACGGTAGCAAAGTGCTTGCCG
>DASQQK010000280.1:0-5938 GCA_035643435.1 Nitrososphaeraceae archaeon
GATAGGTCCGGCTGCAGTGGTTATCATGTACTTAGACCTTTTGTCCAAAGATTCAAAGGTTTCTGTGTCCCCTAATCTACTGTAAATTAGTGCTTTAAAACAATGAAAAATCAACTGGAAATGTCGTTCTTTACAAAAAAAGAAGGAAGGGAATCTCCGCTCCTATAGGGGCGGAACTACCATTACGCAGGCCGGACCGTTGAGGCTAAGTGGATTTGGAATGTCTTCCGCTCTACCAGATGTCACGGTAGCATCTGGGATGTCGGGCAGCTACTTTGTCCCTCTCCTAGTGGGTTTATCTCGATTCTAATTTCATCATTAGTACCACCGATGACTACATCTTGGGCTCCAAGGCGAGCGTTTCCACTAGGTCCAGCAAACAGACACAGTACAGTATCTGCATCCAATCGACCATCTGGAGTCGTTTCATCAAGAGTTACATCCCATAGCGTGTCGGCCGGACATCCAAATTTAGGTGGGATTGGTGGTATCGGTTTCACCATCTCTACTGCAGGGAACGTTTGCTGGGCTGCTAGCGCTACTGAGTTTTCATCACCTTGAATCTGAGAGTCGGTGTTCTGACATCCTATGTTGATAGGTAGAAAGTCATTTCCACAAGCATTTGCTTGTGACGTTGCTTGGTTCTTCTTGTACGCGAGTGCGCTGTTTGGTAAAGCTGATGTTGATATTGCAGTCGTCGCAAGCAACATTGCTGCTACTGCAACAATCGCAATATTACGGGTTTGGATTTTCATATTACAGGTCTAATTATTATATGGTTTATCTGGATTGGGTGAAATCTATCTGCCAGTTAAATCTTATTTATCTTCATCAATATCTTCTAAAACAAGATCAACAACCGATGTACCATGACAATATTCAGGCAAAATTGTCAATCTCTGGTTTCTGGTATCTTGCAGATCTCGACAACAAGCCGCTGCTCAATTGCAGCGATCCCTGACTAGCTCAGTATAAGACTGCTAATCATGTTAATGGCCGTAGCTGGACTGTAGTAGGCTGGTGGCTGCGCAGAGTATGTAACCACATACCATTTACCGTCTTTAATAGTCCATGCCTGCGTCTGCATAGTATTAGATTGGTTATTAGATATTAGATATGTAATTTCATGTCCAGGCAATCCCGAGACTACTGTAGGAATGGTTCGTAATAAAGTGACATTACCAAAAGTTTCTTTTAGATTAGCGATAGTGGGTTCTAACGTTTCATTTATTAGAAATCTGGTGAAACTAGCAACATCTGTAATATCCTTGGTTGGTTGGATTGCAAATGAGCTAGCACTAGTATTCAAATACTCTTTCGTGAGATTCGCCAAGTATTCACTCCGATTCAACACAATAATATTCGCATTCTCAGAGTAACCACGGGAACCAGTAAATCCACCAAGATAAAAGTCTGCAAGTATATAGCTGCCGGAAACATTTCCTAAATTTTCTAATATGTTCCAATTTGAGGGATACCTAATCTGCACCCCTGCAGTTGAATTTTCGTAGGTTCGATAATTTTCAGATGAATTTTCCCCAAACTCAAAATAGACCTGTGCAGATGCAGATCTTGGAAACGAACAAACAATCAGTACAAGCAAAACCAAGCAAGAAATTACAACAAAGTAGGCATTAAAGTGCTTCAAATTCTGCTGCCAGTACACTCCTTTTGAACAACTTGTTTATTGGTTTGAACTTATTTCAACATTGCTATGATACGAGACTGGGGGTTCTGCTATCAGTCTGTTTCTCTTTCTCACTTTGCACTATTCTGGGGGTGCTATAATAGAAGTGGTTGCCACTTTGGGTGAAAATGAAAACTTTATAGCCACGAAAGCGAAATATTTAGTTATGGGACGGCCACGTAGCCTATCGGCCACACTTGCTGCTCGACCAAAATTAACACGAGAGCTCAGTATTTACGTGGCTGCGATGGTAACAGTTCTGGCTGTCATTTCACTGTTATTAACTCGGCAGATAATGTATTTTGATAACACACTCCAAACTCTCCTATACCTGCTTATTGTAATTCTTGCCTTTGGAATAGGTTCGTGGGTTCTTCTCGAATATACCAAGAGGGTAAGCGCATCTCTTAGAGCCAGATCTCGTTTTATTAGATGGGTTCATCGTGCAGTCACAATAGTGCAATTTGCCCTCCTTGGGATTATGGTATCCCTCATTTTCTACAATAGTGCATATTGCTACGACTATTTCAGTTTCTGTAGTACACATTTGTCCACAGTTTCACTTACTGCAATCTCTTCAGGAGCTGCCGCCGTAGTATTAGGATTATTCGCATACAAGTTTTTTGCGTGGTATAAATCCACTCGTAGGAATTTCATCTTATTGTTTTATGGTTTGGCCACGGCAGCACTTTGCATCTCCATAGCTGGAGATGCTATAGCCAAATTCGTGGTAACAGAAGTAGTGATAGATGATGAACTTACATCCGCCGGAAGTACACCAGACTCTTCTTTTGTCTATAATACTTTTTCCAAATACCAAGGTGATGTAAAATACAGAGTCACTAATCCAGAGGGTTCAACCTTGTATGTTGCGCCTGAAAAATATGATGAGCTTTACGACTGGATCAATTATATAACCTCCTATCCACGTTACATACTCTTATGGATCAGCACATGCCTTTTGCTTCACTTCTATTATCAGCGAATAGGGCAACGCTTAACAAAATTCCCTATCAGATACTGGGCCTTGCTCTTTATCCCGCTCTTGTTGTACTTGATCGGCAGCGGCTTAATTTTCTCACTTCCTGATGATTCAGAGTCAAGATATTATCAGCGGATCATTTATCGTGCGGGTACTATAGGCAGCAGTGTTCTCTTTGGAGCGGCGTTTTACCTAATAGCGAGGGACGTACCATCGGGGCGAGTTAAAGACTATTTGACTATATCTGCTATAGGGATTATAATGGTTGGGGTAGCGTTCAGTATTTCTGCCTTTCAGCAAACTTATGGTGCTGCTGGTCACTCTCTGGTCTTCATATCGTCATACCTATTTGCCTTAGGCTTCTATGCCTCAGCTATTTTCTTAACCCAAGATACCAAGCTTAGGGAGTCGATTAAGAAAACTGCTTACAGAGAGTCTGAGCTGTTAATACGTGAAGGGACACCCCATCTGGAACAAGAGATAGAGAGACGAGTATTAGCTTCTGCCCATACACAAGAACAGATTCTTATAGACAGGAGCGGAGTGCAGCCTTCTCTAACTCCTAAAGAAATGAAGCAATATCTATCCAAAGTTCTAAATCAGATCACCTTACTAAAAAATTATGAGGAGATAGTTAAGAAGGAAAAGGATATTGTTAGTTCGTCTCTTGATCTTATGGCATGTTTAAACTCTAGTGGTATTCGATTAGCCTATAATACCAGTTTTGAGGAGTACAAAAAAATTATGCTTCAGAAATATACCAAGGGGGAACACAAAGGAATACGGATCGTTACCCAGATTAGCAAAGAGAGTGCGGAGATAATTAACAAGTTCCTAGAGATTGGTATTCAGGTGAAGCATGTCGATAATCTACCTCCGATTGATTTTATGGTTTCCGACAGGGAAGTAGTAGCGAAGGTGCATAAGATAGAACATAATATTGCAAAGAATAATATTAAAAATATTGGAAGCGTGGATTGGGATGTTAGGAATTTGCTGGTTAGCAATGAACAGGCATATATAGATTATTTTCTGTACACCTTTAGTGAGCTCTGGAACAACGGGACAAGTGCCAGAGAAAGACTAGATTGCATTCAACAGGGGTTGGAACCGGGTTTTCTCGAAGTAATTAAAGACGGCAAAAGGGCAACCCGTACCCTTATGGACCTGGCCAGATCTATAAAGGAAGAAGCACAGATATTGCTACCCAACGAACAGACAATGGTCAACCTAGAGAGACTTGGTGCTATCGATCTTATTGGAGAAATAAGTTCGAGAAGCAATGTTAGAATTAGGCTTATTTCTCCTATTGCTGAATCAAATTCTAAGATTGTTGATAAGATATTCCAGAAGTTTCCTAAGATAAGCATGATTAACGGAAACTCATCAACATCTTTAATGTTCTTAGCCGATGGCTCAAAGTTTATGAGCTCGGAGCTAGCCAGACCCTTAGCTGAGAATTTTGTAGATTCTTTAGGGTTTAGCGTCTACTCAAATACAAGAGAAAGTGTGGAAGCTGTCAAGACTTTCTTTAACTTGTTGTGGGAAGAGCATATACGTAATGAAGAGCTTAAAAATACTGACATTCTGCAGAGGGATTTTATTAACATTGCAGCGCACGAGTTGCGTACGCCTATTCAGCCAATCCTGGGGTTATCCGAGATTATGTATGCCAAGGCGAAAGACCCTGATGAAAGGCGATCTTTAGAAGTCATTGTGCGAAACGCAAAGAGGCTGCGAAAACTTACCGAGAACATACTTGATCTCAATCGAATCGAAAGCAGACGACTCCGACTTGAAAAGGAGAATTTTAGCATGAGGCGATTACTCGGTTCTATGATTGCTGACTATCAGAAGTCTATTCAGAATAAGGGTATGAATACTGATCTGATCTTCTCAGATGGAATTGGAACCGAGGAACTAAACGTAAACGCCGATCTGAATAGGATAACACAAGTCATATTCAATCTGATCAACAATTCTCTCAAGTATACCGAGAATGGCAGGATAGAGGTAAATGCAAGAACGCAGAATGGTGAAGTAATTGTTACCATATCCGATTCTGGAACTGGAATAGATCCCGCCATTCTTCCAACTCTCTTCACTAAATTTACATCGAAATCAATGGACGGTGGTACCGGCCTTGGGCTCTATATATCAAAAAGCATTGTTGAGGCACATAACGGAAGGATCTGGGGAGGAAATAACTTGGATGGAAAAGGTGCGACATTTTCCTTTAGTTTGCCACAAAACCTGCCTAGCTGATGATGCTGCCAAGATATCATCATAAAAATATGGGTTCCTGTACCACTCTGAGTCCCAAAATACTTGAAAGGAAAAAATTTGGACGTCTGTGTCCATTAAAACACAGATCAAGCTATGGTCTATGTGAGCTATGTTGATTATCTACTTGTTGTAAACTGTTGTGGTTGAAATGTTGGATAAGAGGACGCCCACGATCTCGCAAGGTTAGAATTGTATTCAGCTGCGGCTTCCACTGTTCTGCTAAAGTTCTTGACATTCTCTCTTAGTACATTTAACGCATTAATTGTCAGCTGGTTGTTTATCTCTGCGACGCTAATGAAATTATTGGTAATATCGTCTGATTGCTTTACAAGGCCCTGGACGTATGGCACGGCTGCTTCTGGAACGGCTAAGCTATTGAAATTCCTATTACTGCTTATCAATTGCTTCTGGACTGCAAATGTTCCATTTAATGCGTTTTTAACTGCGTCTATATACTCTTGCTGCAAATTTGAGATTGCCTGAGCATACTGGGGTTGAACCCGTGAAGATTCATTTACCAATTTTGTGACGTTTTCGTTAGCGGCATCTACGATCTGAGACACATTAATAGATGATGCAGTTGTACTGACAGTTGTATTATCTTTTGGCTTTCTATTTTCGGTTGACATGTTTGACAAATTAACTTAGCTCGTCTCATATATATACGTTGGTATTAGATGGTATTTACAACCAATCGTGACCAATAAAGTACACCACAAGTATTATGACATGATTCCGACCTAACGCATAAAATCGATGCGGAGAAAGTATAACGCCACGATTGCGCTGATAACCCAGGCTATAAGCAGCAGAAAAATCAAAAGCTTGCCCTTTTCTTGCAATTTCATCAAGAACTCATAAGACGACTAACTAATAACGAATATTAAATTTGTCGAAGAATATGGTCGGAAATATTATATTGGAATCGTATAGAAGAAGCATCTATTAGTAAATTCGTTAAAATACAGACATGCATTTTTTAA
>DASQQK010000281.1:0-2488 GCA_035643435.1 Nitrososphaeraceae archaeon
GATTGTTCCATTCAAATAAATATATCTAACAGGTCTATTGATAGCTCCAATCTTTGGAATCCATGTATATTCACGAATGTCTTCTACATTCTTTGGTTCTAACTTGGTAAACTCTGTCATTACTAACAATAAAGATCTATCTGGGAATTCATGGACATAAGCTGAATGAATTTTGTATACAGAATCTCGAATCAGCGGGTATGCAATTTTATGGCTGACAAAAGACACTTTAAATGCAGAATCCTCGAGTACACCAGTAAAGACTAATTTTTCTCCAAGAGCATCGTGTCTTTCTGCAGTTCTAATAAATGCAACTCTCGCAGTAGTTGAAATGTATTTGCCGGGCTCAAGCTCTGATAAATTAACAGATGGAATTGGCTCACGTAAAGCAGGTGGAGCTGGAAGAGATTTTGGATCTGGATATAAATCGCTCAGAATTAACGAATTGGAATTATGTATGCTGTCATCATTTACGTTGTAGTGCAGAGCTACCAAGATGAATCACTCTCCTCTTGTGTCTTGTACGAAATAGCATCTTGAATCCCATTTTCTGAAATATAAAATTTCATTCGCTGATATGGTTGGTAGGGTGAATCTTCAATGGTAGCTATTCTATTCTTTCCAGATTTTCTAAGAAAGATTCTGTATGTGGAGCCATGAGCTACTATGTTTCCTCCAGCCGCTTTCATATAATCGAATCCAGGGTGAGAACTATCGGCATATGACACCACTTGGTTTGTAATCACGACTGCAATATTGTAAATATCTGCTATACGTCGAAGCTTGTTTAGCGTCTTGCCGAGTCTTTGTTGCCTCTCTGCCAATGTTCCACGGCCAGAGAACTCTGCTCTATGAAGTGAGATAATACTATCAATTATTACAAGTTTGGCATTATACTGTTCTATGAATTTATCTAGATTATCTATGATTGATTCTAGTTCTTCACTGTTGAAGACGTTACAATGATAGATAGTATTTAATACAGTTAGCGGGTCAAGCCCCTTTTGTTCTGCGATCTGATATGCCCTCTCAGCGCGAAATGTATTTTCAGTATCAATGAAAATTATGTTCCCTGATGTAGAATGTTTGTTGCTCTTTTCAGCATCATTGTGCGGACTAATTTCCATTAGCTTGTTAGCGGCAATACATAATGTGTGGCAAATCTGAGATTTACCACTTCCAAACTCACCAACAAGTTCTGTGATAGACTGGCTTTCAAACCCGCCATTAAGAAAAGAATCAAACTTATCTGAACCCGTAGCATACCTGATTATGTTATTTCTCTTATCCAACACTTGATCTGCAGTCGAAAATTCTTTTCCCAAAACTTCATGCTCTGTCAAGATCTTTCGGGCGTTGGCAATGATTACAGAAGCCGAGTTGAAATCGAGGGACGTATCCTCGTACCTTGAACTAAGTTCGAATGGACTTTGAACTGCTAATTGATAAACGGATTCAATATTTAATTTCCTCAGTTTCTCAATCATATCGCTAGTGATGTTTGGAATTTCTTCCAGAGTCATTTCTTTTATACGGCTAGGTATGTGCATCGCAGTTTGGATATGTTAACTATTTTTGACTCTTTGTTAATAAAATCAGCAGTTACTCTAAGACTGGGAGGGGGTCATATTCATCAGCTGCGCTCCTCAAATGAAGCTTAGAGGATATATTATTAGCGTCAAATCACACTTAGGATTCTCTATATCGTAGTTCCTAGTAGATTACGTCAAACCGTAAATATAACAAATTTTACTGAATTATTTGGATGTCCCAAACGTATGAAGATTGTATACAATTATTTTGTGTTCGTTGCGGTGATGTAGGGCTGGACTGTAATTGTATTATTCATGGAATAGATGAAGAAGCTGCCATTGACACTACTATTTTACACATGTTTGAAAATCATGCAATTAGACAGGAAGAAATGACTGCATGTATGAGATTGCAGATAATAGAGAATGTTCGTGCATGCGCACACCACCCTCCCCTACCTGCAAGTCCTAGCTCATATAAAAATCATTTTTGACAATAATTCATCATGCCAAGACAAAGCCGTACAAAGCTTGTTCTGCCAAAGACGGAACTTGGAGATCAAATACTAGACACAGCAGAAGAGCCCAATCCAGTAGAGCAAAATGAAGAACTAGACCTAGAGATGGAGTGTCCACGTTGTCATGAAATTATGGCACTACAGTCAAGCTTTGATAAATTAATGTACTGCTGTGAATGCTGCAGCTTCATATTAAAGTGCGTCTAATCACTGAAAGACCTAATAGGCTGATTATTTAGTCGGTTTGTCGGATTAAATCATATTCTTAACTAACTTATTGATTCCAACTTATGGCCTAGGAGCATGTCAGAATATGCAAAATTGTTCTTCATTATTGCATCTGTATATTTTGGAAAAGTGGATTTTTCAATACATGTAGCAAGATTAGTATGAACTGATGTTCGGATACTTGGCTGAGGTAATTATTTGTCCAGTTGA
>DASQQK010000282.1:0-29440 GCA_035643435.1 Nitrososphaeraceae archaeon
AGGAAGGATTCGATTGAATTTTCATCTGATTTAATTTTCATCTGATTTAAGGTCCCAAGTTGAGAATATCTTCAAATACAAGAACGGTCCAATAGATAGATATCAACTGCCTATCTATCTATCGAGTAAACCATTCCTGCCAAAATCTATCATTTTGAGGAACAGAATCCATCAGATAATCTGGCGGTTTACTTAGGAAAGTGGAATTTACCCTGACCATTACACAAGTCATATAATCGAATGATGGAGGACTACCTATTAGACTTGAATCGATAAAGACTTGGACTTTATTATTTGGCATATTCGATATCTTTGCTAGGGGTAGAGTATACGTATCTGCAGTATTATTGAATACGGCCATGTACCAACCCTCTAATGAAAAGGCGGAATCGGGGGCAAAGTAAGGTACTATCAATGTGTAGACTTGTTCGTTGTGTGAGTTTGAAATATGATTAATACCGGACGCATTATAAAATAACAGCCAAATATATGCCGTTTCATATTTTTTGTTTTTGTTCGCATCACCAGCTAGATCCATAGTAAATGTCAGTCTATTCTTGATTTTCGTTATACTCACTGAAAGAATGTCGTAATAGTCTTTAACTTTAGGTAATATATCGGATCTATAAATCTGAACTGGTGTGACATCTCCCCTGACATCTTTAATTTCACTACCACCGGCAGGACCTAATATTAAAGAGTAAGGTGAAGTGGATAAAATATTCTTCTCCACATATAACCAACTTCCCACCGGGAAGAATGACATACTTGTTACTATATATGATCCAAATATGGAGACTGACATAGCTATACACGTTACTATAATTATGAGAAGAATAGCAGATTGCATTTCTTTTGCTTATTATTCATCTGTTATCCCAGACTTTGTTATTTAACCTGAATCACTACCATTGAGCTACTAATAATGAATAGATAATCAAAAAAAGAATAGTTCTGAAAGGCTGACATAAACCTAAATATTACAATTACTTCTAGAAGTAAGCAATAGTTGGGTGCTAATGTTAGTACACATCGCTGCAAAATGCACATTATTTATGTGAATACTTAAGCAAACTATGATTCAATTGAAAGGCTAGGAAAAAAAAGATTATGTTCAGTAACGATAGGAATTTACTTCAACGACGGCTTGTGGTATTCCCTTCTTTAGATTATCCAAGCTCATCACCGGGTGGATCTCTACATGAGCCCCCATTCCACTAAATAGCGGTTCAACCATTACTGGTATCTGGTCTGCACTATCAATATTAACGATGAAATCATTTACCCTATTGCCATCTGCTTCATAGAAATACGTTGCTTCAGCTCTGACTTTGTTTATATATTCTTCAAGTTTTTTCAATAGATTTGGATCTTGTACCATCTGGTTTCCTGCTTCTGTAGGAATCTTTGCGCGTATTAAGAATCTCATCTTTTACTAGTGAAAGTGGCTACATTGAATGTATTTAACGATAGCGTCGTCGTCTGGTACTTTCTTAAATCAAGATGGTATATGCATCGTCTCCATAGGTAAATGACTACATTTTCAATATTCACTAGATTCTGCAAGTGTGACAGTACGGACTAGTCCGACAAATTAATCCTCTTTCTTCTCAATGGGTTGGTTTTGGACTTTGAGCCCAAGTATTATGCCTGGAACGAACCATCTCATTTCCAAATCGTCGTTCAATATCCTATCGTACAGCGAGTATTCGAAGCTTCCAGAAGATAGACTTGCTACTAATTTGCTACTAAAAGAAATAGGACAAACCCACTAATCTTCAGATTTAACAATATCAAGAAAGTATGGTACCTTGTCTTTGCCTAATATTGAAATCATGAGTTCTACAGGTAATCCGATTAAAGTCATCAGTATAGAAGTATATACCCCCTTGAATTTTCTATAACTTGGATTCATGATCTGCTGTAGGCATACCATGCTTATCTATCATTAGAAAAATTTGCCTCGCTGTTTTTATCTATGAAATTCCACAGTATGCTAATCACGTCAAAAGTTCTGTAATCGCTATAAGCGAAAATTCATTTGGTAACATTATAACAATGAAGATCCTCCATCTTTCTGATAGGGGTTTACCAGACTGGAGAATAGAAAAGGCGGCCATAACCGCTTTAAAGGCAGGACACGAGGTGTTATTTGGGGGAGGAAAAAGGGCTAACAATTATGATCGGAAGATTTTCTACAAAACTTATGATATAACCTGGAGCGCGCAGTCAAGACGTGGAATTCCTTTCTACTGGTACAGTGTAAAAAAACAGGTTGAAAGGATGTTGAGAGAGGCAAGACCCGACTTAGTGCATGCACACGATATTTTTGCGGCTAAAATGATATCTGAATTCGGAATCCCGTTTGTGTATGATAATCACGAATATTGGTCAGAGTACTCAGAGATTCTCGCCGATGCCAATAGAAACGCCTCTCGCAACAAGAAGTCAAGACTGCCAAGGAAAATTGTGAGAAGACTTACAAGGAAAGTTCTAAATAGTTATACTATAAGGTTATGGAAAAAGTGGGAAAGGGAACTAGTCTGTGCTAACACTACGGTTACAGTTTCGTATGAAATCGCAGAAAAACTAAGAGCTATGAACGCAAGTGGCAATAAGTCAGCTGGTAGAATTTTCGTAGTTCCAAATTTCCCGTTGAAATCCGAATTTGAAGGCTTCGAAACTCCTCAATATCACAGCAAATTATCCTGTGTTTATGCAGGTTTGTCAGGGAGGACACAGATTACACCAGCGCATACAAACATAGATGGCTTAGCTGAGGCATTTCTCAATAATAATATAGGTGATCTCACCGTTATTGGTTGGAACAATAAATCTTTTAAAAACGTAAAGTATTCCGGCTTACTTTCCAGAGAGTCCATGTATAAGGAAATGTGTACACATTCAATTGGTTTGATTCCGTGGAGAAAGCATTGGTCTCATTCTTATGCCAATCCTAACAAAGCCTATGAGTATGCGCATGCAGGACTATTTGTATTATGCACTGAATCACTTAAGCCTGTGGTTGGGACCTTAAAGGACAATTGTACTACCTTCAAAGATCGCAGCGACATGGTATCAAAGCTGGCATATTTTAGAGATAACTTGGACGAGTTATTTGGTAAGAGATTAAAGATTTTCGATTATGCTCGTAGTAATTTGATTTGGGAGATATACGAGGAAAATATTATTCGCGCTTATCAATTATGCTGATTTCTTCTTGGATCTCTCCAAATTCGTCAGCATAATAATCTAGGTCAATTGCCACATCAATAGGACGTTGTTGAGTATTGTTTTGAGGATCTCCGAAACGATCTAGTCTATGTTCGTTATCAATGAGATAATTCCTATCGCTATTAATAACCAGCTAAAGTCTAGTGCCGCATTGAGGACAATAATTTCCTGATGAAGCTAATCCACAAGTTGGACACATGTATGGATGCTTTCTGTTAATGAAAAATTTGAAAAACCCTGCAAGTGGAATAAAAAATATGATTGGTAAGAAGAAGAAATAGATTCCTAATTGAAAGAGAGTATAGGAAATCATAAGAGAAATTGCTGCTATAATCGCAGTCAAGGGCCATCCAGACCATTTCATAAAAGTGATATGATACTCCCCTTCCTCAAATTAACCTTGATGAGGTCAGTGGAGGAGCATACCATACATCTGGCTTTTGCTAAATTATGCATATATTCCCGATTCTCGCTTACGACATTAAAGATATCAGTTTTGCTTAAGAGCTTATTAAGTGGGGCTAAGTAAACCATAAACTCAGGGATCTGTATATTACAGGTCCCTTAGAATACACTGCTATTTCAACTCCCATGTCTTGGTCACTGTCCTCCCCATCCGATCTATCTTATTCTTGAATATGCCTACGAGATTGTTGAGAAAAGCTAGTCTACCTGTTGAATCTGTCTCTAAGAATAAAACGCCGTTACTCATTAGCTCTCCATTTGGAGTATAACGCCCCAGTCCCTGAAAGGTATACGTAGCAATTTCTGCATTTTCTGCAGTTAGAATCCCGCAACCTTTAGAAAAAACTGTTGTGTCTGATCTAATTGTAGACAAAAACGTTGCTGTGTCAGTAGCATTAAGACCATTCACACTTCCACCAGACGTTAAAGAAATTTCGAGATCCACATTGTCCCCAATATTTACTACTCTTTGATTAGTTATTTTACCTCTTTCATCGAAGAATGGTTTTCCTAATATTAGATTAGTAACTTGATTAAGATCCGATCCCACTTCATTCATATCTTTTGAAAATGATTCATTAGATGACATTGTTGAAAAATGAGCTTCTCCTTGTATATAGGATTTAATTGAACAGTGGTTACCGGTTCAATTAATTTCCGTTCCATCATAAGCAATGCAATAGCATCACAGGTAAACACCAGCCGCCTGAGGCTGCATCAGGAGCTGAACACGCTGTGTGCAATAATTCACATGCTATAGGTGCGCATGTTGACATATCGTGTTTGGGTCTTTAGACCAGATATGAGCATCAATATGGTAATCGTCGATCCTGGGACTGGTCAAGCTCTATCAAACAGGCAGGTACAGCATCCTATGATGGCTGGTATGATGGGCATGGGTCCTGGTATAATGGGCATGGGTCATGGAACGCAGTGGCAAATAATTACAGTAGCGGATAAACATTGAGTACGTGGGTTCATATGCAACTTCTACGATTTGGTTATGTAAAGAAAAGGAACTTCCAAGTTCATGTACACGGGGTCGCTGCCATCTAAATAATAGCATCAAGGAGGTTATGGGTTACGCACGGTTTCTAGATCCAACGACAGACTTCTGGCACTTGCAATGCAATGGTAAGATTTGCGAATGTGAACTATGTTTTATTACCATGTCGTTCGAGTTCGTGGTCAACACTGTGTTCTATACAGTATTTTCTTCCGCAATAAACACACTCTTCTGTAGCCTGAGATTCACAGCCTAACCAACTACATTTTCTCCCACTTGCAGCCATATATTATATTGAACGACATAATTATTAGTTTAGCTAGTAGTGAAAATATCTAGCCACATACACAAATCTCTTAAACAGACTGAACTGAGCTTGTCTATAGACCAACAGACAAGCTACCTTGACGATAGACCAACAGACATACCTCACGATTGTGAGGATGAGTTAACTTGTCTCATCTTCTGTGACTTAAAATTACAATGCACAACTAATTTATCTAAGAAATAGTACCATCCCTCTTTATGTTCATTATACATTTCATTCTTTGCACCTGCAAACCCGGAATGTACTAACTCCACTCTGGTCTTATTATTTCCAATATCCTCAAGTTGCCAAGTAACAATAGTTCTTGGAAAACCTTCGATATCTTTACGTTCCCATGTATATGAGATCTTCTG
Organism: Nitrososphaeraceae archaeon; assembly: GCA_035643435.1. GTDB lineage: Archaea > Thermoproteota > Nitrososphaeria > Nitrososphaerales > Nitrososphaeraceae > TH5896. Next base: position 5,387 of record DASQQK010000282.1, read on the forward strand.
GTTGGGAATAAATTCTAAAACCTCACCCTCCGGGTAGATATCTCTATCCTGTTCTTCAGAATTTTCCTTGTAGAACGTAAACCTTACTTTTCCTCCTACCCTTGGCTCAAAGATAGCAAGATCAGGAAACCAGTCCGTTAATTCTTTGTCATCGCTAATTGCTTTAAAGACTACATCTGGAGGGGCATCAATCACTACGCTCTTCCTTATTTCCCCTGCGTTACTACTAGTAGTCATTTCCTCTTGCCCTGTTGCTTCATCTTCTTATTCTCCACATATTCTTTCAATGAATTCAAATTATTATTCCACATTTTATCAAAAAAATTCTTTATTTCAAGAGTTGCCTCACTATTTAACGAGTAGAGCCGCCTCTGACCTTCCCTCTTTTCTTTTACTAAATCTGCATCCCTTAGTATACGTAGGTGCGTTGAAACTGCAGCCAGTGTCATATCAAAGTGCTCTGCCAGCTCAGATGGGAACATATCTCCATTTCTCAGTAGTAATAATATTTGTCTTCTACTATCGTCAGACAAAGCTTTCCAAACAGATGCTCCCATGGTAATTCAATATTAAAAGAACTGCTTAAATACTTTATCATTCCTTATAAATTCTGGGATATGAAACTATCCGGAAAAGTGGCAGTTATAACAGGAGGAAACAGCGGAATAGGACTAGCTATATCTCAGGAATTTAAGGCGCAGGGAGCCAATGTTGTTATTTTTGGTAGAAATGAACAAACACTCAAACGAGCTAAACAAACACTTGGAAATGGAGCCTTGGAAGTTCAGGGCAATGTGACAGAGTTAGCTGACATAGACAGACTATATCAGGTAACTAAAAATGAATTTGGAATGATCGATATTCTTGTAGCGAATGCAGGAATAGCAAAATTTTCACAAATTAATGAATTTACCGAATCCATGTTTGATGAATTATGTGATACTCACTTTAAAGGAGCTTTTTTCACAGTCCAAAGAGCCATTCCTTATTTGAATGATGGAGCATCGATCATCCTCATTTCAGCAGCAGGAGCTACCACAATTGGAGTTCCTCTCACTTCCGTATATAATGCAGCAAAAGCGGCGGTAAGATCTCTTGCAAGAACTCTTTCAGCAGAGTTGGTACCAAGGGGAATAAGAGTCAATGTATTAACACCAGGCTTGACAGACACACCCATACTATCCCGTGATGTTGGCCTGTCCGCAGAGGTCAGGGATGGAATAGCATCAAACATCCTAACTAGAATTCCATTGAAAAGACTAGGGACTGCTAAAGAGATGGCAAATGCAGCCTTATTTCTTGCCTCATCTGATTCATCATACTGTGTCGGATCAGAAATTACTGTGGACGGAGGACTGACAGAGATTTTATCGTAATTTAAATTTTTGAATTTTTGTTTGTTTGTGTGTGTGCTTAAAAGCAGTTGAATGAAAGTACGATAGGGTCTATTTTGGACTTCAATGATTAAAGATATCTTTAAATAACTGAATACTTTATAGCTAGTCCTTGGTAGAGATCATAATGTCCTTTATTAGTTACTTAGGAGATGCATATTCAACTATTTTATTGTTCGAGTTTTATATGGAGGGTATATACTAAGAAAATGGTCGACATTTTGCATCAAATTGTAATAGATTCCCCGCCAAGTGAGGTCTATTCAGCTATCACAACAGAACAAGGCTTGAAAAGTTGGTGGACCACTGACATTAGTGGAGAATCAAAAGAAGGCTCAGTACTTATCTTTGGCTTTTATAATCGATCAGTAGTATTTAGAATGCAGATCGATAAGAAAACGTATGAAACTATTAATTGGACATGTTTAGGCGACCCTGCTGAATGGAAAGGTACCAAGCTCATATGGGAATTAAAGCAGAAGAATGATAGTCAAACAACCCTCACTTTTAGTCATACCGGCTGGCGTTCAACTGAAGGAGAGTACAAGATGTGTAATACAACTTGGGGACATTTGATGATACTTCTTAAGGATTATATTGAGAAAGGGATAATTAACCCATTTTTTACTTGATGTTTTGAAGAGATTTTCATCCTTATCACCTCATCAGTAACTAAACGTACTCAATAAATCACACACATTTACCGGCAAGTCCCTCTGGGCCACCTATCTCAAGTCAGTTTTCTAGAGCAACTGATGGGATAGTACATATATAACTATTGACTTCTGGGCCTTTAACATGGGTTCTAAGACTGTACTTGAAATAGTCCAAGAGTAATTACTGAGAAGGTCTATATTCTGGTTATAGGCTTGCATTGTTGGATTAAGGAACTATCAACTGCAGTTGTGAAGAGCTTGACTACTCCGTTCCCCAAGGATTATCAATGGTAATAAGCCAGGTACCGTCAGACTGTCGACGTAAGACATCCGTAGCTGTTGAGGCAAGATTAACAGGATTACCATCTGGTCCGGTTCCATTGAAAGACCATTCACTAATTATTAGAGCAAGATCACTTGCTTGAAGTACTCTCTTTACGTTTGATTCCAACTTGCCTTTCATGTCGATGAAAACTTGTAGGTTTTGGCGTATACTTTGTTGGCCTTTGACAATTTGACCTGGCTTAGGAGTAAAACACGCCGCAGATTCGTATGACGTCAATACGGAATCCATGTTTCCTGTATTGATGCCATCGACAACGGAACTGAGTACTTCCTCAGGTGTGTGATTGGGCATTCAACAGTGCTAGTGGTAGAACGCACCATAAGTTTGTTTCTCAGAATCTACTGACCAACTGCAAGGAGGAAAAGGCTATCGTATTATCCTTATTTTGAGGCCATCGCTTATACGCCTGCATTGCATGGCTGTGCCAACTCATCCACCACTACGTTTTCGCGGTGCATGGCAATGTAATCGAATTCCTTTTATTCGAGATACGATGTCTGACATTCTCCCGATACAAAATCATAGAAAAAACCATACTACGATGACAATATTTACCGTGGTACTTATTTTTGCCTTGTCGCTCGCTGTCTCTCCATTTTCTGATTCTCTTGCGTTCTTATGGTCTGCTTAATGTATTCTTCTTGATCTTCTAACACTAGTTCAGAAGAGGCGCAAGATCTGCAAGCTTGCTGAGCTGCTAAATCTTGATATGTACTTTTCTGCGGCTGAGGCTTTGGCCCTGATTTTTCAGTTATAACTTGTTGTGACTGCATCTGTTTTCGGTCTTCTATTCTCTGGGTTAAATCGTGATTTGGGTTGTATTCCCCATGACGCGTCTGTTGTGTTGCTATGTCTCGTCGTGGTATCATCTGTTGGGAGCTAGCATTTGAAGGAGATCGCATGTCTCCTTGACCCTGGTCAATAGATTCCACTCTTCGTTTCAGCTCTTCCTTATGTTCAACTCTTTTTGAGTCATCACCCTTTTCCTTCTCTTCAATATACCGCATGATGATCTCGTTTCTCTCGTTGAGCGCTTTTTCTACTATTCTAAATAATTCTGTAACAACAGGACTGCTAAGACTGTTTTCAGCAGTACCCATTGGAGGCATAGCATTAGAAGGATTTCCGAGTTCATATCTAAATACCATATTTCCGTGTGTATCAATCGTCTGTACTAGTACGATATTTCCAGTAGCTAGAAGTGAGGGTATTAGGTTGGATATATTGCCGAATCCATTTCCTGCTTCTCCGCTATGATTTTGCGATTGGTTGATCGTCATTGCTCTAAAATAATGATCTAATGCATCTCGTTCTGCTGCTCTCTCCAGTTCCTTACGTTTAATCTTCTGATCTTCTTTTTTGTCCTGTTGGTATTGTCTGACTAGCCACTCAGTCGCTGGATGCAGCACTCCGTAAGCCTGCGGATCTACTGGTGAGTTATGGTTCGTACGTCGATCATATACATTATTAGCGGAATACGATTCTTGCCAAATAGGTTTCACTCCTGCTCCTAAGTCTAGATGCTTTCGCCTCATATGTACCTCCAAGTTCCAACGTCTGGAAGAAGTTTGGGGACAGACGGGACAGAGCCATCCTTTTTTCTGATTGGTCACGGTCAATGTTCACTCCTCCTCGAACAATAGATGCAAGCTGATGCCAGTAGTACATTTTCTGAAGTCGTAAGGACCAGTGCAGTAACTGCAGTAACTGCAGTAAGCACCTCTACATTTTCTAATTTCATATTACAGATTATCCTAGAATGTTTATTTTTAAGACTTCAAGCGATAAGAACAAGCTGATACTCGAATACTGACAAGACCCTCCTGATCGAAGGATGTATAAGATATATTGTATTCACATATTTACAAAAACTTAAAAGCAAAAGCCAGTACTGTGTAGGCTTGTCAGTAGGAGATAAGGCGATAGACGGCGGTGCAAGCAGGTACTATTTATTGCCAGCAGAATAATGCATTTGCAAGAACTTGACATATAGTGGCCAAATCATGTCAGCATTGTGATACCTCAGTTCTAATGACCTATGAATCCAAGCTGTCTAATCAAGCAAATTTGTTTCATTCTTTGACATAAACAATATCCGTCACTCCTGACCCAAATGAAAATTGAATCAAATCATAAACTTCAAGAGCTGATTGAGTGAACCTGTGTTATAATTTGACACGTAAAGCAGGTTAAGCCTTTGATGTTCTTTAACTGCTATTTGGTGTTGCGTAGCTTGAAGTGTAGTTGGTGTTTTCGGACTAGGAGGGGTCTTCAACTTATCCCTATGTAGCAACGTCCAGCCGTGCCTAATATTCCAAGCAAAAAGCTGCGGTCATTACAGGTCATTACAGCATCTATTTTTAGACCTGGATGGGAGGGCGCCCGTTTGCAGCAGCGACGTTGTTTCCCCACTTGAGCAATTGCGGAGTACAATCATCGTGAGCGATCTGACATTCAATCAAGATTGGTCCACCTCTGTGTTCTCGAGCCTTTTTTATGGCGACAGCAAGCTCTCCAGCTGTTGTAGCCTTCAGACCGAGTCCCTTGCCATCTTCAGCATTGAAAATAGAGACCAAGCCTGCGTAGTCCCAGTTCTTGAAGTAGTTGTACGGACCTTCATGAATTTCCGACTCGATTACGTAACCGTGGTTGTTCACTAAGAATATGACATTGTTTGTCTTATATCGAATCATGTTGGCAACTTCTTGGGCAGTAAGCTGGAACGAGCCATCTCCAATAATTGAAACGATTCTTCGATCATCTTCCATCCCCATCGCATATCCGAAGCTTGCAGGAACTGACCAACCAATTGCTCCCCACTGCATTTCGATCTCAAAGCGAGCACCTTTTGGTAGTCGCATATACATACCATTGAACCAAGAGTCACCCGTTTCTACGAGCAAAGTTGTTTTCCCATCTAGATCTTTTTCTATCTGACTGACCATTTCAGCTCGGGAGAGAGGAGTATCAGAATACGTCTTAGTTGTTGTTTGCTCTGTTGCCCTCTCCTCTCCTCCTATTTGACGATACTCCATTAGTGTCCTATCATTAGCGTGGACTCTCTTGGCTAAAGCTGAAAGGAAATCAGCGAGTTCGATTCCAGTATACGCTAAATCCGAGAAACGCACGAACCCAGGTTGAGCTATTATCGACTTTTCACGGGTTGGTAAGGCTGTCCAACCAGCTGTAGTGTAATCTGTAAACTGGGGACCGGCGGCGAAAATCAGGTCTGCCCAATCTACGATTGGCTCACAGTCAGGACTGCTCACGCCTCCCAAGTAGATTCCGATATACTGAGTATGATCTTCAGGGAAGGAGCCTTTGGCATCTGGCATTACCGCAACAGCGCAACCAAGAGATTCTGCAAGCTCGCGAAACGCATCCATTGCTCTAGATGAACGGAGATGCGAACCTGCCAGCAAGAGTGGTTTCCTTGCGTTGTTCAGTATGGCGGCTGCGCTCCTCACGGCTGCATTCAATGAATGTCGGTTGGTAACCTTCTCGATCAGCACAGACTCGAATGAAGCAGGTTTATTGCAAGGTGCTGCGGCCAGATTGCACGCGACCTCTATGTATGCTGGTTTTTGTTCACGGAGTGCTGTTACAATCGCGTGATCAATTAGTAATGGAGCGTTTTCGGCATTTAGAATTCTGACAGCTGCGCATGTGACCTGTCTAAAAATTTCATATTGATACGATAAGTCGTGAGTTCCAATAGTATGATGTATAAGGTGATTTGCCGCTTCATCATTCGTGTTGTAACCTCCGGAGACAAATATTACGGGCAGGTTTTCGGCATATGCTCCTGCTACTCCGTTGAGTGCGGAAAAAGCACCCACGTTGAAGGTTGTAATAACTGCCCCGCATCCATTGGTTCGAGCATATCCCTCTGCTGCGTAAGCCGCATTTAATTCGTTGCAACACCCGATCTGCATAATATTCTTGTTCTGTATGAGCTGATCAAGTAGAACTAGATTATAGTCTCCCGGGACCATGAAGCAATGTTTGATGCCGATCTGCTCAAATCGAGTCCCTAGATAGGTCCCGATCGTGAATTTCCGACTTGATTTAGTATCTAATATTACACCGCTTGAAGACATTTACCGTCATTGTAGCTCTCTTCTATATAAGAATAACATCCCATCATTATAATACAGTACCATCAGTAGCATTCTGAGTATAATATAATACCATCATATTATCCAAATGAGTGTTTGATGTTACGCAAACCTACCCATGTTGCCCTGCAATGTGACCACACTTCTGCTGTGATTCTGTGTAAAAATATTGATATTATAACTTGAAGAAAAAAATCTAATAAACAAGATCGATACTTTGATATTCGATGGAACTAGAAGAACTTTTTGAAGGTGCAAAGAAAGTGCTCGAAGGGAATTGGAACGGCAAATTTACGATCCCTTCTCCGACCCTTTATCCTCATTTGTGGAGTTGGGACTCTTGCTTTATAGCAATTGGAACCTCGTATTTTAATTCTGATCGTGCTATGAAAGAACTCAAGTACTTATTTGATGCTCAATGGAAGAACGGAATGATCCCTCATATAGTATTTAACGAGAAAGAGAAGACTTATTTTCCCTCTGCTGAATTTTACGACGTTAAGCGCTCTCCCAATGCACCAAAACATATTGGGACCTCCGGAGTAACTCAACCTCCTATGCATGCGATAGCATGCTTCTATGTTTACAACAATAGTGATGATAAGGAGAAATCTAAGGAATTCCTAAGAGGGGTTTATCCTAATTTATTGAGGTTTCATAGGTTTCTTATGTGTGAGCGTGATCCTGAAAAATCTGGACTTATAACCTTGTTTCACCCCTGGGAATCAGGCCGTGATGATTCCCCGGTCTGGGATGATGCATTGGCGAGAATCATAGTTAAGGACCTCCCAAAATTTGAAAGGCTCGACATTAAGGCTGTTGATGGAGCCGAAAGACCAACAGATGAAGAATACGACAAATTCATTTTTCTGATTGAGTTAATGAAACAATATAACTACGATCAGAAAGTATTATATGAAAAACTTCCCTTCAAAATTAAAGATGTTGCGTTTAGTGGTATATTATACGTTGCCAACCAGATTTTATTCCATATAGCAGATCTTATAGGAGAGGATGCGAGAGAGATATTAGAGTGGATATCCAGAACTGAGCAGGGTTTTCATAAATTCTTTTTAGGCAATGATGGTTTATTCTATGATTATGATCTTGTTATAAATGAGAGGATTATCAAAAGAACCATATCATCCCTCCCACTATATTCTGGATTGGTATCAGGTCACGAGGCAAAGGCTCTTGTAAAATGGATGAGTGATACTGATTTTGATGCAGACTATGATACTGTAGCTAGCACAGATGAGAGGGAATCCTATTTCAAACCAGTAACATACTGGAGAGGGCCAATCTGGATAAATACAAATTGGGGATTATGGTTAGGTCTGCTACGCTATGGGTATAATGAAAGAGCAGAACAAATACGACAAGGAGTATTTAAGCTGGTACAGAATCAGGGGTTCAGAGAATACTTTGATCCAATCACAGGGCGAGGCCTTGGGGGGAAGAATTTCTCTTGGACAGCGGCTTTAGTAATAGATATGATAAAAATGAAGAATCTCCCTCTTCCAAGGTTATAAGTGTCAGTGCGACACGGCCATCCCAGACCCTGCATTCAAATTTCGAAAAAGTCTCTCTCTGATAGATTCTCGATATAAATTGTATTATATTGGACTAGTTATAGCTCCATCGGCTGCGGAACTTACCATGGAGGCATATTTGGCAAGTACCCCTTTTGTATAGTGGGGCTTTATCGGTTTCCACTTTTTCCTTCTTGTTTCCAATTCTGTCTTTGATACTAAGAGATCTAGTTTTCCCTTTGCAACGTCTATATCTATTTGGTCGTTATCTTTAACAAGAGCTATAGGACCACAAACCATTGCCTCTGGTGCAACATGGCCTATCATCAACCCCCTTGTAATACCAGAAAATCTTCCATCAGTAATCAATGCTACTTTATCGTCTATACCCTGACCTACTAGAACCGCCGTGACAGATAGCATTTCCCTCATACCTGGTCCTCCTTTTGGACCTTCATATCGGATTATCATAACAGTCCCTTCGTCTACACCCTTTTTTGCCGCATCATAAGCTTCTTCTTCGGAATCAAAAGTTCTCGCTTTACCATGAAATCTTGTTGACTTTATACTGGCCATTTTTACAACAGCCCCATCAGGGGCCAAGGAACCCTTTAAAATTACAAGTGCTCCTTTCTTATCAATGGGATTGTCCAGTGGTCTTATAATTTTAGTTGTCTCATTTGGGTGGACAATATTTAGCTTCACTGATCCAAGACTTTTCTTCATCGACTTTCCTGTGATTGTCATAACATCGCCATCTATCAAGCCCTTCTTTAGCAGATTATTTAGAATCACAGGGACTCCACCTATATTGTTAAGATCAAACATTGTATAAGGACCACCTGGTAGTAAATTACCTATATGTGGTGTTCGCTTTTGTATTCTTTCAAAATCCGTATAATCTAGTTTAACACCGATTTCTCTAGCAATTGCCAAGAGATGAAGAACTGAATTTGTAGAACCACCTGCAGCATTTACAAATGTGATTGCATTTTCAAATGCTTCAAATGTAAGAATGTCTTTTGGACATATATTGCTCTCAATCAAGTTCATAATTGCCTTTCCAGATTCAAAACACACTTGTTTCTTTTCTTCACTCTCCGCAGGTGGGGAAGCACTTCCAAGCAACGACATTCCAATAGCTTCCCCTATTGATCCCATAGTGCAAGCTGTATACATTCCGGCACAACCGCCTGGACTATGGCATGCAACATGATCCAAGCTGATTAGTTGTTCCAAACTTAGTTTTCCTGCCTCATATGTTCCTACTCCTTCAAAAACGTCTTGAATTGTTACTTTCTTTCCATTCCAGTTTCCAGGCATCATCGCTCCCCCGAATACAAATATAGATGGAAGGTTAAGGCGAGCCATTGCCATTAATGTCCCTGGATTACTTTTATCACATCCAGCAATACCTACTATTCCATCATATTGATGAGCTCTCATCATTAGTTCTATCGAATCGGCAATTACCTCTCGGCTTACCAGAGATGACTTCATTCCTTCATGACCCATTGAAATAACATCAGATACAGAGATGGTTGTAAACTCCCTTGGTGTGCATCTCACATTTCTTAATCCTTCTTTAGCATGATTTGCAAGCTCTCCTAGGTGAATATTGCAAGGTGTGGCCTCATTATGTACGGATGATACTCCTATCAATGGTCTGCTTAGGTCTTCGTCAGTAAGTCCCATCGCATGGTAATGTGCCCTATTGGGTGCCCTATATGGTCCTTCTATAGTTTTTCTACTTTGAAGTTTCATGTCCTATTATTATATAACATCATGCTAATATTGTTTTAGGTCTGTACTTGAACATAGTATCGTTAGGATAGTTTGCAATTCGCTTCGAGACATTGTTAACTACGATCTTGAGACATAGCTGTACGTGAAAAGCTAGCAACATAGTGTTCCTTAAAGCAATCAATAAGGAATTAAACATAGCGTAGTATTCGAAGTGTTATATCATATATACCGATCCATACTATGCTATCTACTACTACACTACGCCAGTTACTGCTACTGATGTCAAATAGAGGAGCAGAATCAGAGTAAGCTATAGAATATGAAATTGGCTATGGCAGGTAACAATATCAATATCGCGTCGTTTAACGCTTGAAGATAGACATATCTCGGCTCCAATTAATATTTCAAAGGGATGGCTGATTTGTCTGATAGTGAGCTCGTGGACTCGCAAGGCTGGTTGGTTATACAAAAGATGAAAGTCGCAAAGCGTTAATATTGACGAAAGATGAGCAAAGTCATTATGTCAGAGCAACAAAATGAGACACTCGCTCATCGTTTTCATATGGACATATTTCAAAATGGGAACATGGAGGTAGCAGACGAGATACTCGCTAAAGATTTTGCATTGCGAAATCCTGCCATTCCTTCAGAATTGAGACACGGCCCCGAAGGTGTAAAGAAAATTGCTTCCCTAGTCATTGAGAGTATACCAGATCGTACAATTACCCACGATGACACTATAGCTAAAGGAGACAGAGTACTAATTCGATGGACCATGTCTGGTACCCTTAAGAAAGAACTATTTGGAATGCCCGCTACTGATAAGGGGATTACATTAATTGGCTTTGATCTATTCAGGATATCCGATGGAAGTATTTTGGAATTATGGCAGCAATTTAGCGTTGGTAATTGGGTGTGATGCGACACATTGCGTAGATACTTATAAACTCTTACGGGGGGGCAATTGAATTCTCTTTTCAAGCCGGAGAATGATACAGATAAAAATTGTCTCTAACATATTTAGTTTAGATGTGCCAACATCTTACAGGAACTTGGTTCGACTAATGTTACTTTTACGACTATTTTCTTTGGCCATACCAATACTGACGGTTAGAAAATATTTATCTAAGGCTCATAATTCACACTTAAGGTTAAGTATCGTTTATATCTTAGGTAACGGAAATTCGAGAACTTATCGGTAGGTTTAAAACGATAACAGGTAAGGCTGAATCCAAAACACTGATTTTGATAAACATATAGCATATCTCTGTAATGTTTACTTAGATATGCTCTGTAATGTTTACTTAGTTTGTTAATAGAAAATAGGTTATCGTGTTATTCACTCCTAACCTCATGGGGTTTGGCGCCTGTGGCATAGAGCTAACATCTTTCTCCCAAACTTACAATAACTTGATAGCTTGAAGTGCAATTTCGATATTAGCCAGGGGCTAATGTTAGTTTTGTTAGTCGACGTATACAAATACATTATCTATTGTAGGTTGAATGTGCGGCTATCCGAGGGATTTATCCTTACTTCCAATATTATGCGACAATACTTGAATGATGAGAGGTGGAGTAGAGTAACTTAACAGGATCGATTTGTTAATAGTAGACCAGTGGGTTAGAGCAAATCTTTTCTGGTCCACTATTAATGTTTGTAATAGAAGAAGATAGTAGATAAAGATACACGATCTGAAAAAACTTATGTACAAGAGTCTGAACACGAACCCTAACGAATTAACAATTAGATTAGACATACTTTTTAGCCAGGGACTGGAACATAAGACTATCACCTTCATAATCATTAGTTGTTCGATATTTAGTTGGTACGATATTCGACTAGTAGTAAATAGTATTCTCCCACTGTCAATCTGATATACTACATATTCTATTCGTATATACATCTGGCATGGAATAATAGACGTACGAAGTTCGCAACCAGTGTGGATCTGATAACAGGTAGACTCCAATCCAGCTGGTCCTGCTGGGTTAGACATAACGGCTGCAGAGACGAGGACAATAAGAGAGTGCAAAGATGAAAGAGGCACAAGTCAAATCTTGGAAAAGAAAAAAGAAGTGAGGGTCTTAGATCTTCATGACCACCAATTTGGTCTATCCTAAGGGCTCAATCTCATTGACACCTATCACTACAGTGCTACTATCAGGGAGCTCTTCATCTGAATCTGTTGGATTCTGAATCGCTATGTCCGTAACAGCAGTAGTGGCATTCGGTGGAATATCTACGTGATATATGCAGATCGTTCCTGGATTGGATAGTTCATTTACTAATGTTAGGTTAGCCGCACTCAGGTTCGGTGCCTGACCTATTAGTATTGCGAGCGGAGACGTAGAGGTCTCATCACAGGGAATGTTAGCTGCTATGTGGCCATTTGTGATTTTATATGGTGTTGAGTCATAAAGATGAATAAAACTTCCTGCAGGTATAGTCTTACCATCTAATAGTATCGTTTGTGAGTCTCTACTTATGGCTCCTTGTGCTGCAAAGTATTTGGTGCCAAGTGGGATCGTAATGGCGGTCGCTAACAGAATTGATACCGCTATTGCCGATATTATGCCTTTTGCATGTTGCATTTAGAACAGGTAAATTGATATTACATAAAAGGATTTTTGCGTCGATTCGGATGTATATGCTAATATAAGTTGTACCTTCCAGGACATAAATGCGGCTTCGATATTGACTCCCCCGCTCGACTATACTGTTCACGGTTAGAGGTTAGTATATTATTGGTAAGACAAGCGAACTGAGGATTCAGAAGCGTGATCCCCGGTGCACAAGCAAAAATAGATTTAGGGTTCATTTGAGATGAACTAAGGATATTAATATAAGATTGTGTGTAATAATTGTAATATGACACACGACCCGTTATCAGATGATAAAGATGGATTTGCCATTGATCTAGGGACGTTAGATAACGTAGCATTTTATGGTAGGACTTTTTCTGAATATATTTTATTTTTTTGGCATAGATGACGCATTATTACTCAAACAATATAATAAAATTCTTGACTGTCCTTCTGGTTCCTCATCATTTGTCTTTGAGGCAAATAGGTTAGGCATCAAAGCTGTTGGTCGCGATCCATTATTTGGGGCCAGTTTAAAGACACTAGTTAAAAAGGGTACTGAAGATATTAATCGAGTAATAGAAATAGTTCAATCCGTTCCACAGCTGTACAATTGGCATTTCTACAAATCAATAGAAGGATTAAGAGAATATAGAACACGGGCTTTACGGGGATTCATATCGGATTATCACAAAGGGCTTTCGGAAAAGCGATACATTAAAGGATCGATGCCAAAGTTACCATTTAGAGATAAAACCTTTGATATAGTGTTAAGTGGTCATTTCTTGTTTACTTATGCATACCGATTCGATTTTGACTTTCATTTACCTTCTATTTTAGAACTATTTAGAGTTAGCAACAAAGAGGTAAGAATATATCCTTTACAGCAAGGAATAATTGCTCAACCATATAAACAAATGACAAAATTGCTCAATTCATTACGAAACCTGGGTATAGATTATGAAATTAGAAAAGTTCGATTTGAATTTCAGAAAGGCAGCGGCAAGGTCTTGTGTCTGAAGCACTAGTTTTAGACATGCTGCAGATGATAGCATTGGATTCTTCAAAGGATTATTCAAACAAAATGATATCGTCCAATGGTGGGTTCGCTGCATTTCAAAGTAGGAAGGCTCAGTGCATGAATATTCTAAGAAGAGACGCAGAAAAGAGTCTATAGTTATATACATACCATTCCATCGATTGCTATGGAAAACTGACATGAGAAAGGTTATCTTGGATTCGGGTAAGGATAGAGAAAAATTCTTGATAACCACACCCAAAGCAGCAAAGAAGATCCAAAATTTACGTAAGAAGTCTAATGTCTATTTCTCTATAGATGATGAGAACTTTCCATACAAAGGAGTAAAAGGTAGAGGCAGAGCGGCCATCGTAGAGGACCCAGCTAGAACTGTTCCTGATGCAAAGAAATTAAATATGAAGTATCTTGGAACACTCGATCATCCAGTTCCAAGAACGATATTGGGAAGCGCGCAACACGGAGATTATGTGATAATTGAAATCTACCCCAAATACTTTTCCACTTGGGATTTCGCTAAAATGCACCACTATTTTCACATACATCAGTACTCTTATTATTCGAATAGTAGATAATCTTGGCTTTACCATTAAAGTACTAAACAGTGAACTGCCTTACTTTAATTAGAATCAAAAAGCCTGTTCAACCCAATAGCCAATGACATCTCTATGAATTTCTGTCCAAACTCTACTTTGATCTTATCTGTGTCAGATTGGCTTATGGTGAGCTTCAAGAAGGGTTGATTCTCAACGTGAATAGAAACTGCTCCACTAGTCATTGACGTAAGAAAATTCATAATTGGTGTTGGTAAAATATCTGGACCAGCTCGCGCAGGATCTGGATCAGCTTGCTTATGTTTTTTTATTCCTTTCGTCAATTCTTGAATTCGATCTACCATCTAAAATATAATCGCTCTGAAAAAATTTCTATATATTCAAGTGATGCTGCCATCTTTATCGCTTTTCCAATCAGCGAATTAGCTATGTATGGTTGACTGAAGCAAATATATACTCACATAATATATTTTGAATTATGATTTCATGATTTATCCTGATTAAACAGTCTAGCCGAAAATTGTGCCAATTTCTGTAACGCTCGAATCCTTTCCTCCCTTTCTACTTCAGCTCCTTCAATCGCTGAAGAGAGATAGCTTATAGAGTTATCATATGTCTTACGAGCTACTGGATACGGTACTCCATCTTTTCCACCATGAGCGAAATTGTATTTCACAGGATCTTGCCAAGACGCTTTTGTTCCAAAAATTATTTCACCAATGAGAGATAGAGCTCTTATTCCCGCAGGCCCAATCCCTGGGATAGAAATTAATTGCTCATAATTTTGTGGCTGAATGTCATAGATCTTTCTGAATGCTTCCCAGTCTAGCCTGCGAGGCATTTCATAATGTTCCCTGTATTGAAGATCGTTGGTATCACTGTTGTTATTCTCTTGCATAATCCAAGCATCTAATGTATTATTTTTTTCTCGAATGGTACGCATCAATCTTCCGACTTTGTAAACGGATGATTTTAGATTGCTTGTTTCGCCAGTAGCCAACTCAACAGATATTTTTTGATTATCTAAAGAATCTATTGAAGTCATATTGAGAGTGTTTGGGCTTTTACATTCGCTGATAATTCCTGTATGTGGCTCAGAGACGAAGCTTTTGAGATTGTCCGAATTCCAATGATATCTTCTTGCCATTTTACTAATGGGATTCATTCCTTGTTGTATTATAGTCCATTTGCCGTGTTCGTCAAAAAGAATTACGTGATGATATAAAGAGTAAAAATCTTGCAATGCGGCGTTATCCACCTTCGCTGCCATTCTGCTTGCATGCAACAAATCTTCAATATGCGAGGAAGATAAATTATAATATCTTTCAGCAAGTTTTGGAATATCACTTTTTGTTTGTGTCGCCTTCTTTCCTTTGCCGCCTGCAATGGATATTGCGTGGGTTTCTTCCTTAAGTGATTGCTTTAGAACTCCTGTAACTACCGTTGTAACTCCCGAGGAATGCCAATCAAACCCGAGAACACAACCAAAGGCTTGAAACCAAAGCGGATCAGACAATCTCCTGAGAAACTCACCTTGACCAAATTCATCTATAATTACTTTCGATATCGAATCGGACAGTTTGATCATTCTTCTAATTAAGTATGGAGGTGCGTGTCCACCATGAAGTGGGAGATTAATGGTAGCTGCAGAAGAGGAACTCAACTTTACATCCAATGGATACTTTGTCTAACCTATATACTAAGGTACTATGAATGCATTATCCATTCGCTATTCTTTAGGCTCGAATCTACATACAAATCACAAGTGATGAAAGAACAACAGCAATTATCATGGTATCCGTTTATGTCTCATTCTAGGGCTTCGGCGTTATAGTATAGATAGAGGATAAAAGGAGATTCCGTTCATTTGGTATGTTGCGTTTTCAGCCATAATTGCGCATTCACGTAGAATTGTTGTTGCACATTAGCTCCGAGAATTATACGGCTCAATTTCTAGCAATAATAATACTAACCATTATCAGTATGCAATGAGGAGGAGGATACTTCCATAATCCATTTGAATATTTAGTTTCAACGCTATTGCGTTAGGATATGAAACCAGAATTAAGGAGGACTACCGTACCAATATTCTTAGGCATCTTTGCTTTATCTTTACTGTACAGCAATTCAGTTCATGCATCATCAACAGCTGACTCATCCTCTGCTGAGTCGGTTGCTTCCTCGCAATTTCCCTCTACATCCGCTAACTCCAATTTCAATTGTGTCACCTTTGACTCTGAAGTAAGAGTAATTACAATCACCTGTTCGTCTACTGACTTGACACATGTAAATGACCAGCTCAAAAATCCGGACGTATTAACTAGAGACAATTCTTTTGATAAAGGCTGGATACTGAATGCAGGCATTACAATAGCACAAAACGCAATGCTTTACATAAATTCTAGCGATACTTCATGGCTCAAAATATTAGCAGATGAAGAAACTGATTACCCTATCCACGTGTCTGGAAGCTTGAAAATTGATTCGGTTAAAGTGACCTCATGGAATCCTAACACAAATAACTACACACGGAGCTTAGATTCCCAAAGAGACGGCCAGGATGTTCAAGTCGGCACTCCAAGACCCTATATCGTAGTCGACAGCGAAGCAACAGGAACTATGGATATAACAAATTCGGAAATAGCTTATCTTGGATATGAATCAGGATATGGGGGAGGTCGTACAGGACTTAGATATGAAGCAGGCGAGAACAGTATTATTACTGGTAACGACATTCATGATCTGTATTTTGGGTTCTATTCAAAAGGTGTTGGCGGTATCAGGATAGAGGATAATCAAATTCACAATAATATTCATTATGGTTTGGATCCACATACCGGAACTCACGACATGAGTATCAAGAATAATAGCGTACGTGACAACGGTGGTATTGGAATCATCTGTTCGTTAGATTGCTACAATATCAAAATAGAGGATAATGTGGTCTACAATAATACCAAGATGGGTATAATGTTCAGCAGGAACATGACTGATTCTGTCGCCCGAAATAATGATGTTAGTAACGAATCCCGCGGAATAATAATTTCTGAATCTTCGAATAATGAAATCTATAATAACAGAGTTTCAAATAGTGGCAGTGGTATAGAAGTGGATGAAGATTCAGTTGAAAATAGAATATACAATAATACGATTGTGGATATAGCAAATATTGAAGATGCTTTAAGCATCGATGGAGACTCCGGTCAGAACACATTTTCTTCAAATGTGCTTGTGAATTCTAGTGATGGATCGAAGTTAAATCTAGATGTGGTAGGGGAACAGGAAGACGAAGAGAATGATGATGAGGGGGAGGAGGACGACAGCTAGGATTATCTCAACGTATAACGAGATTGCTTCGAAGTATAATATCTTCCTCTGTCAATTAAACTCAATAACTTAAATGTTGATGTGTGTCAGATCACATTTTCTTCAAATGTGCTTGTGAATTCTAGTAATGGATCGAATGTGAGTCTTAGCGAGCCAAGAAAAGATAATCTATTCTTGTGCTAAGTTTGGTAGCGGAAAAGCAGAGGTAGTTAATCCATATTCATATTCAAGGGGTTCTAGTGAATACAACTACTTATCCGATGAGCAGAATAAACAGAGAAAATTAGCAACCAAGTATATTAATAAAGAGGATGTTATATGAATCAAAAACTGAGCTGATTACTCTTTTTCTGTTTGTCAGCATGTATTGATTACATGAAGCTAGGATGGGTGAAAAGATGTTCAGGTGTGATGGGAATAGCCTCTGCAGCAACACTGATTTTGGCCATAGTAGTAACTTCACCAATGTCAGGCGAACAAGACGCTGATGCTCAGGAAGAAAATAGAAAGGATCAGCTGAAAGAAGACGATGGATCAAGAGGCTCATTACAAGAATCAAAGGAACCAGTTATGACGATATGTTTGATGCCTTTAGAATGTAGCTAGTGTACCATAGTCAATATGGAGAAAGCATAGATAAACACATTCAATTTCTCATATTTTTAGGATAACCCGAGCAGTTGCATTGCTTACGTCGTCGGGCATATTCCATCTGTCAAAATTTAGTTAGCTTCAAGAGGATCCCGTGGTAATAACTACAAGCTTGTCTGTTCCAGACTCTGCTCCCCATATCTCTCCTGGCCTTCCTGAGATTTGTCGCACATTAGCTTCAGAACTTGGAAGGGTGAACACCTTAAAGATTTCATCAGGCGGACTAAAACGTATCAAGGCATTTGCTCCGAAATCACTTAACCAGACCTTGTCGTAGTCTCCACGGTACATACTCGATTTCTAGATCCGGGAATTGACCGACTGAACGATTATCTGAGACGTCTGAAGAACCTCTTTCCGATGGCTGCGTAACTTAACTCTCCAGATTGGGAGAAGATTTCTGGATTAGTTGTTATCTAAATTGATTTCTAGTCCGTTTTTATTGATGAGAACATTAGAATATAGCATATTTTCTTCAGATGCTCCATCTCGTAAGTTAAGTGCTTCAGAAGGCTCTGAAATATCTTTCATGGTGTTATTGTATACGGAATTGTCGGAAGAATCCTCATCTATGTCTATTCCAGTGCTACTATCTGAAATAATATTATCGTAAACCTCATTATTATGTGATTCAGAAATTACTATTCCTTTATCTTCATTGCCAACAAAATTATTCCTTGCAATAGAATCAAACATATTTCTGCTGAACATTATTCCGCTCTTAGTATTATTATATATTTTGTTATCCTCTATACTTATATTATAGCAATCTAACGAACAAATTACACCAGTTGATCCGTTGTCATGTACAGTATTGTTTCTAATTATCATATCATGAGTACCGGTGTGTGGATCTAATCCATAGTGAATATTATTGTGAATATGATTATTTTCAATAGTCATTCCTCCTACTCCCTTCGTATACAAGCCAAAGTACAGATTATGAATATCATTTCCTCTTATTATGCTGCCATCACCAGCTTCATATCTAAGTCCTGTACGACCTCCCCCATATCCTGATTCATATCCAAGATAAGCTATTTCTGAATTAGTTATGTCAGTAGTACCAGTGGCTCCATCTTCAACTACGATGTACGGTCTGGGAGTACCTATCGTAACATCTTCACCATTTCTATCTGAATCCTGACTTGTGGTATAATTATTTGTATTAGGATTCCACGAGGTCACTTTAACTGAGTCGATCTTTAGACTACCAGAAACAAGGATGGGATAATCAGTCTGTTCATCTGCTAATATCTTAAGCCAGGAGGTGTCCGTGGAATTAATATAGAGGGTAGCATTCGAAGATACTTGGATTCCAGCATTTAGTATCCATCCTTTGTCAACATTATCATCTCTACGCAGAACATCTTGATCCATAAGCTGATCATTAATATCAGACAAATTAGCAGCCTTGCAAGTAATTGTTACTATTCTCTCTCCAGAATCGAAACTTACACAACTAGAAGAATCGCCTCCAATTGAATCTTCCTCCTCTGTTTGCGAGGTGGTGGATGACGTGGATTGAACTGGATTACCACTGTAAAAGCAGGTTGTTGTGAGCAGTGCTAAAAGCAGCATAGTAATCTTAATCATAACGTTCGACTTCAATGAATCCTATCATAAGATATAATATCTAAACATTTTATCAAATAGCTCAATTTTTTCATCAAGCCCTATCTAATGACATAGGTAGGTTGGCACTATGCCACATGATTGCCCACCAGTTTATATATTACAGTGTGTATTTCCAATGGTATGACCAAGATAAACAAAACAATTCCATGGGGATTGGCGATAGGTACTCTGGGTATAACAATGTTAGGCGCATTTTATGGTACCGCGGCGTTAGGACCGGTGAGCATGATCGGAGGAGCATTAGCTTTAGGGACTGCACTTTTGATGAGACAACAAGTAGAAAAGAAAAAGCTGAAACCCGAGTTAGCATTGGAACTAAAATAGAATACAATGGAGACTAAATTAGATAATGGGGCTAATCCTTTTTTCTATTCTTAAAGCGGGGGCTTATTTGGCACCTTCATTTAAACCAGAAGTCTGGTGAATGGGTGGAATCTAGTTTATTTTTTCTCGAGCTCTCCAGCGGCTGACTCGTACAAGGATCCATAAAAATGGATCAATTCAATATTTCTAATAATAGTAACAGATAGATTGCGAAAAATGGCGCTCATAAATCAACAAATTTTTTCTCAGAGCTTTATACTTCCGAAATGAGTACTCACAACCTAGACGAACAAATACTATTAATGTTCGTTGCAGATTATGTCGTCATTCACTCGTTTCGTTTTCCTCAGCTACCCTCCACGATTATAGAAGATAACTATGACTAAGATTGCAGTAACTATCAGAACAAGAATGGAGAACTTCCTTATATTATGACTCTTAATGTCTAAATGTCATACCATTCTTCCTTATTAGACTTTCACATGACTCGGTTGAATTTTCATTTATTTCGGTCTAGACTAAGAAAGAACGAGTAAAGATCAGATTCATGTTTGAATTAAGGCCGCAGAATCCAGACGAATTAATATCCAGAGCGGTCAAATCTAGATTATCTGGGCTCCCCAGATCATCCAAATTTAATGCATCCAAAAAAAGCATATCAACCATTCAGTTATAAGAGTCAGATCTAACGGCTGTTGGAAATCTTTGTTAAAATTCTTAAAAGTATTCGTGGTGGAAAGAGAGTAAGTTGTTATCCAACCTGTTGATTCTCACAAATAGGCCTTGATTGGTCGCATTGCGTAGGATCACAGTGTCTTCTTCATTACTCATTCCTCATATCATATTACAAACTACGTATATAAAAAGGAAAAGATAGCATAAGGCTTATCCATTTGGCCTGTCTGCTAAATTTAAAAAATATCAATTGAATATGAGAAAGATCTAATGGACGCAGTAAGATCGGGTTCGCAATTGAGGTTGATTACGGCCTTCTACGCTTCAGCTTTTCGGTGAGGCGACGGTTTAAAAAATAGGATTATAGATGGTATGTAATCATAGGAGGTGGATAGGAAAATTTCAAGAGTACACTAAAAGCGGATGTTTGTGATAATGACTTCTTTAACGGCGAGTTTTAATACTTCTCTGCCTTGAGTGAGTTCAGAAGAAAATTTCAGGAGATTAGGTTAAGGCATTATAGTGCTGGAAGAAAAATTGGAAGAACTCAAGACGTATGCACAGGAGGTGGTACTGGATAAATCAAAGTTTGATCCAGATGTTTTATTGAATATCTCAAGCGAATTAAGCCAATCTTATGAAAACTATAAAGCGGTTAGACCTACTCAATAACCTCCTTTTTTCCAATACGTAACGGAACTCCGAATATGTGACGAATCCCATAGTTATGTAGTCGTCTTATAAGGTAATCTGCAACAGTTTCAGTATCACCAGTGCTTCTGTCTAACATTAACAGCTCTCCTTCTACCAGGATCTTTAAAAGTTATACAAATGACTTGGTGCGTGGGCACGTATTGCATACAAGATATATGATACAAAAAATGAACAAGTCAGACATGAAATAAAGCTCTATTTACGCCGTATATTCAGAAGTAGCTATCTGACGGCGTCCACGCTGTTACTTGAAGTACCTAGAACTTGAATTATTCATTACTAACGCAATCAATATTTCATGTTTGTAACTAGCATGAACCAGAGAGAGACTGCTAAAGTACGATAAGGATAAAGATAAGCCTGTCATATTCTAGGTTGGACTACTATGAAATATAAACATGTGGTAATATCTCGGTTCGGTGGGCCGGAGAATCTCTTACTAGTTGAGGAAGAACTCCCAGAACCACGAGTTAATGAAGTGCGCGTAAAGGTGCTTGCTGCAGGAGTATCATTTGCAGATATTCTTATGCGAGAAGGGATTCATCCAGAATCTTGGAATCTTGCAAGAACACCATTTACTCCAGGATGGGATGTTGTTGGTGTTGTTGACAAATTAGGAGAGGGAGTTTCAAACTGGCGAATAGGTCAGGTGGTTGCTGCCTTACCAATAGTCGGAGGTTATACAGAATATATAATCTTGTCATCAAATGAGTTGGTACCAGTCCCTCCTGGACTTGATCATGCTGAGGCTGTAAGTTTAGGTTTGAATTATATCACTGCTTATCAAATGCTCCATCGTTGCGCTCACGTACAACCTGACGAAACTATGTTAATTAACGGTGGTGCAGCTGGCGGTGTTGGCACAGCGCTACTCCAATTGGGAAAGCTTGCTAATCTGAAAAAGATGTATGGAACTGCATCATATGAAAAACATGGTATTGTATCTAGTTTAGGCGGTATTCCCATAGATTACAAGTCAGTAGATTTAGTTCAAGAGATTATCAAATTTACGAGTCATGATGATGAGCAAGGTGTAGACGCTATATTCGATGGCATCGGAGGGAAATCGCTAAAGTCCTCATACGAGATACTTCGCACAGGCGGTAGATTGGTCGCTTACGGAGGCACACCAACTACAGACCTCCAAGACTGGTTGATGATGTTTACCTTGAATCTGGTTCCCGACAAGAGAACATTCATCTTGTACAGCATACAAACGCTAAAAAGGCTAAAGCCAGACTGGTTCCATGAAGATTTGATTTTATTATTAAACTTATTAAAGCAAGGAAAGATCAAACCTATCATTGCAGCAAGAATGCCTCTGAATCAGGCGACTGAGGCTCATGAATTACTGGCCGGCGGCTCAGTCGAAGGTAAGATTGTGTTAATTTCTAATGATTCATAACTATTACTAATACTAACTGTTACTATTATGAAACAGCATACAAAGTAGACTCGACATCAGCTAATCTAATTATTTAATTGTTAGCTATTACGCGTTACTAGAATTGAGTGCTGGCAATCTGCATGTTACAGTTATCAGAATAACCACAATTACAGCGTTGTCATCGAGATACAGATTATAGTTATCTCCTCTCAAATCTGATGGAACAGTAATGATAGTAGAACATTCGCCGACGACAGAATCAAGAAATTTGGGGAGTGGTCAGAAACCGGAGCAAGAGAGCAGCACATACTCCCAAATTGATATCAAGCATAGGCATAATAGACGATGATATCAACACGTCAGACCTAGGCATAATAGAGACGGCGATTAGGTTTGAATAGAGGCAGAATGGAGAGCTTGGTCTCAGAAACATGAACCGACAAAAAAATAGACACAATCTTATATTCAATAATTAATATTGACGGTGATGACTAAAATGTCCAAAGCTGAATTCACAAGATTTCTGATGCAAGGTACCTTCACTGGAAAACTTGCAACAGTCAAAAAAGACGGAAGTCCTCATGTAGTCCCTGTTTGGTTTGTGGTGGAAAACGGTAAGGGCAGAGGTAAAGCAGGGAATATCATTCTCACTACTGGTGAAACATCAGTAAAAGCCAACAATATTCAGCACGATGGCAGAGTAAGTATTTGCATAGACGACCAGAAGCCCCCATTTTCCTTTGTAACAATACATGGTACTGCACAAATATACCCTTACAAGCAAAAAGAAGTTTTAGCGTGGGCAACTAAAATAGCAGAAAGATACATGGGTAAAAAAAAGGCCAAGATTTATGGGGAGGTAAATGGTGGTGAAGGTGCAGTACTTGTACGAATAAAGCCTAAAAAAGTGATTGCAGAAAAAGATATTTCAGACCTAATATCGGGGTAGAAATGATGATCACTAAAACAGACTGCCCAAACTCTTCAGGCAGACTAATGGATGTTCCATTCTCAGCCATGATTGTGTAAGTTAATGTATTCGTATTTGTATCATAGACAGGGTTAAATGACTCTATGACAGCAGTTTCTAGGTCACCTGTTTGTGTGTCTTCTACTATTAAAGCATCATTTGGTTCATCTGCTGAAAAACTGTTTTGACCTGCACTCCAATTACCAACAAAATCAGCAGTACTGACTGTTTCTACTATTCTCTCTGGTCTGTCTGAGAACAAAATAGTCCTATTTGCTACATCATTTAATTCTAGCGTATATGCTGTATCATTGATTTGAGATAGTGAACCAGACTGAGCGCTTTGAATAGCCAAGAATTGTATGTCAGTCGTATTCTCATTAGCAGTCTGATTCGTTATTGT
>DASQQK010000283.1:0-2141 GCA_035643435.1 Nitrososphaeraceae archaeon
TTGAGACAAGCCCAGTATTGGCTGCACAGGAGTTCGTAATTCATGTGCTGCGATGTTAATAAACTCCTTCTGCATTGCGTTATATGCCTTCAGTTGTTCATTCAGTTCACCTTGTTTCCAGAGAGTCTCAAAAATAGATGCATACGAAAGAGCAATTGGTTTGCTGTTAGAATACGAGGCTAACCCTGCTGCGTCATAATAGGTCTCTTTCGTATCATCTTTTAGTTCAATGATCATCGATTCTTTTCTATCAACCACTATTATACCAATTTGAGTCTTTAAACTCTTATCTAAGCCTCTGAGCTCAAGATTTGGCAGTGCCAATTCTAGCCCATTTGTTATCTCCCTGATCTGTTGTTTATCAGCAGGAACAAGTATTCTTACGCTTATACCACGTTCCAACACTCCTCTAAATAGATTTAATGCGCCAATACGCACCTGTCGCCTAAATGCGTTCAAAGAGGGATATACCCTTAATACTTCATGCCTTGCTTCTTTAATTAGAAGGCGTGAAAGTTCAACTGCTTTCTTAGGATCCCTAATAGTCTCTATTTTAGCTGGTTCAACCCCTTCTTCAATCTCTTTTATCCTTATTTCTGCATCAATACCATGATCCCATAACTCCTCAAAAACTGAAGCAAAATGCTTTACATAGTGAGGCTCGTTACTTGATAGAAGACTCTGAACTAGTTTGCCGTCTTCCATCTTCTCTATTGTCACTGCAATTTTCTTGTCCGAAACGCCAAAGCTCATCGGCGGCAGATTCTGAACATGCCTTATTTTAATACCATAATCGAGATACAGCTTGACAAGCTCCAGATTTTGATTCTCAATGTGAGTAACGTACCTAATTCCATTGTGCTCACCCTTTTTCTGTTTATCTAATAGCTCTTTCTTTACTTCAAAAAAATGCTTGTGACTATAAAGCATGCCTCCAGGCGTAAGGCAAGTTGCTAGTTTACTTGAATTAGCTGTAAGATGAGAAATCTCCTTTATGATCTCACTTGGACCATCTATTATAGTTGTTTCGTAGCGCATTGTCCCATTTTCAATCTCCATCATTCTTTGGTCTGCGGAGATAGTCTTGTTCCAAAAAGTCTCAAACAGATATTGGCCTTGTTCAACAACCTCTTTGATGTTGCTGTACACTACATGAGGAGCTGGTTGTCCTTTTTCATGTCTAGTTGCAGGTGACACATAGGCCTTTTCACTAACATAGAAGTTAGCTCTAATGCCATCTAGGTGGCGAAGTTCGTTTACACTGGACCTAGCCAGGTCCTTGCAAAGAGCAATATTACCTTCTGTGATTTCTGTGACAAATCTAATTCTCACTCCCCGCTTTCTTGCATCAGCAAAGGCCATTCTGAGCGCTTTAATATCATTAAGCAACGATGGACGGGTATAGTCGACGAAGCAGTCAATTCTTTCAGAAGATTCATCGATAAATTCTATTACTGTGTTGATTACATCGTAGGGACTATCATGTACAACTGTTTTTTCAGTTCCTCTTTTTCTCATGGGCAGCTGTATGCTATGTGGAGATAGCTGAGCAGATACTTATTAGTTGCTGAACATTAAAGCTTAGTTGTCGCCTAGACTGGAATGGGCAGGACACATAAAGCGTAGGCATTATGATGTTGAGCATTATGATATAAAAATAGATACCATGAGCATAGGCTTACATCAGATGAAATACAAACTGGAATAGGAGTTTGAGCATTATGTCATAATTTTATAGGCTCCGTTGACCTGATAAGGGTAGGATAATGAAGTTTGAGAATGAAGATACATTCGGAAAATTCCTCAGATCTGGAAAAGAGAGCAATTTTCACGAGAACTACGAAGAAGCTATTACAAGGATTAGATCACAATTTGGCAGAAAATATCCAATGATTATTGACGGCAA
The DNA here is from genome assembly GCA_035643435.1 of Nitrososphaeraceae archaeon. Taxonomy (GTDB): domain Archaea; phylum Thermoproteota; class Nitrososphaeria; order Nitrososphaerales; family Nitrososphaeraceae; genus TH5896. The sequence goes on from DASQQK010000283.1 coordinate 1,907, forward strand.
GCCAGTCAGATCTACAGAATGGTTTGCACACGTATCACCTATTGACACTCGACTAGTACTAGGATACTTTCCAAGGGGGGAGTTGAGACATGTGCAAAAAGCTATAAGAGCAGCTAACAAGGCATTTGAGAATTGGAGAAAAACGAAATATCAGGATCGAGCGAGAATCTTCACAATAGCTGCAGATAGCATGGCTGAAAGAAAATTTGAACTATCGGCCTGGATCACATTTGAG
>DASQQK010000284.1:0-4027 GCA_035643435.1 Nitrososphaeraceae archaeon
TTTTGTAGTTAAAGATCCAGTTAAGTTCCGCAATGATATACAAGAATTAATGAAATTGAATGCAGGAATAATAAGGGAAGAGACAAAACTAAAAAAAGGATTGAAAAGAATTTTGGACCTGAAGAAGGAGTTTTATTCCAAAGATAGCATTACAAAGGAATTCAAAATCAGTGACAATGACACTGAAGATGTTGTTTTAACTTGGCAGGTAAAATCCTCGCTAGTTGTTTGTGAGGCAATAATAAGAAGTGCCTTAATGCGGCAAGAGAGTAGAGGAGCTCATTACCGGTCTGACTTTCCAAAGTTAGATGATGAAAAATGGAACCGCAATATAGTTTGCATTAGAGAAGGAGAAAAAATGATTCTATCCAAAATGAGAGTTAAAGAAATTAAAGGACCATTAGTAGAGGTTCTCAAAGAACACGTCAAACCAGAACACCAGCGTGAATTTGAATAATTAGATGTATCCATGCGAAATGCCGGAAATAAAGTAAGTTAAATACATGAGACCAGCTGAAATAACTGAAACTGGATCATCACTTCCGAGACAGCACTGTAACTGTACAGAATTTGAAAACGAAATCTGTACAGTTAAGGAACCAATTTCGTGATAAAATACGAAAATTAACGAAGCATAATGTAGGAATAATAGGAGACGAGAATGAATTGAATGGAATTGGGGAATTAAAGATGGTGTTTTATTCTATAAATAGTACTCTAAATGGATTCAACATTGATGAGGACTAAACGTCTATTGCATGAAGGAAGGCAGCTAGATGGTGAATAGAGGTCTGATTCATGGAGAATAGAAATCTGAGCTACGTTATGGATATGGGTTATTAATCACGCTATAGAATCAAACATCAAATCTGCCAAGTAAGAAAGATATGAAAACTAACATTGTAATACTAAGCCCAATTAGCTATGATTACTTAGAGATTATGATTTGAGCTCAATTTGATATCAGACTGATACACGAAATTGCAAGAAATAACGTATGAATAGCAGAGTAACACAAGATAACAGAAGAGCTAAATGCTTGAAGGCTCGACCGAAGGGAAGGCGCTCACTACTAGGGGCGCAATGAATTGTCCTCTTCCTTGCGCTCAGGGTTCTTTTGCAGTTCTTCTGGTTTCTCCAAACCAAAGAACATCCGCTCATGTCTGTTCAGCGCCTTTCTATGTTCTGGAAGAAACATGTCAAGCCTCAGTTCGTTGATTACCATTACGGAATACGTATTCCATTCGACCCAACAAGTTGGGCATGAAGGATACTTCTGGGACATCTCGTCCGTAACAGAGGAATCATCAAAGTCCTTCCCACATTTTGCGCAGATCTTTGACATCGATCGGTTTTTAGGCGTCTCGTATTTTATTGTTTGTTACTTTAGGTTCTGTAATGTACTAATAGTTTAGTCTATTCTGCGTGTCTTAACTTCGAAACTGCCTTTTAAGATATGTTGTGTAATTAGAATTCTTAAAGGTATAGCTCCTTCTGGTTTTGTTAACCATCGTCAACGGAGAGTAATTCTGAATATATCGTAAGGTCTCAAGTGAGAATCTTCAACTGCAGTCTGCGGCGGCAGGTAAATGGAATTCCTGTGAAAGACTTTCAAATATGTCTAAGGAAACACTTGTCATAACAGACTAGTGGTGTCCTCCTAACACTCCCCGGCCGCTCCACTGTATAACCTGTATCAAGGTGGCAGATACCTTATGCAAATTTCCATTATTGATTCGATGCTCAGATGGCAATAACATCAAGAACTGATATTGCCTCATGTATTGAAGCAAGCAATGAGCATATGATGTTCACACTTGCACCATTTCTCGCACTAAATGTGCCTAAGACTTAAGATCCACCTTGTGGAGGAGAAAAGAAGCATTAACAGTCTGATATCACTACACTAACTCCAGCTCACAGCGTGGTGATCCTTTGCCTTTTATTTTACTGTTTAGTTACTAGTTAGAGAATAACAATCTCATGAGCGTGAAAGTAAAAAATCTCTTGTGATATCTATCTGCACGCAGTCATACCATGCAGTTATTTATTGCCCACTATACAGATAGCTTCATTGCTAAGGCTGACAGATCCTGAGCTTTTTTCTAAATAGTTACTCGCTGCTGCTTCAGTTACAGCTTTCAATATCGCTCTTCTTCTTTCTTCAGATTGCTTAGACAAGATTGCCTGGACTGGAGCAGTTGTTTCATATACAAAATTTGTAAATTCTTCAGCTGAACCAAATTCAAAGGCCACATTCATTCTTTCAATGGTAACGCCTTTAAATCCTGACTTGATAAAGGAATCCCTAAGCAAGTTTTCATCAGATAGGCTAAACGGTCCTGGGGCGTTTGCTGGTGGAGGCGGTTGTTGTTGACTTTTGATTTCCTTCAGTATGATGTTGAGCGGCAAAGAGATAAAGGGAACTCTGTCTGGCGAGGACCAAACAGCTGCAGCGAAGCGGCCTTCATTCACCAATGATTTGTAGATATTTGATAGTCCTGTTTCGAGGCTGGGTAGTAACATGAGCCCAAACCTACGGAGCGCGGAGTCAAACGTCAAAGCTGGTAGATCGACTGTTTCTGTGTCCCCTTCTTTGAACTCGATTATATCTTTTAGGCCTAATGAGATAGCTCTCTGTTTTGCAATTGATAACATCTGCGATGATATATCTATGGCTAATACATGACCACTATTTCCCACTTGTTGGGCCGCGGTTATAGATGGTTCTCCTACGCCTGTCGCAACATCTAGAACTCTAGAACCTTCCCTGATAACGGCAAGTTCTATTAATCGTTTACTAACTTTTTCAGCACTCCTTTCGATCGTCTTCCACCACTTCTGCCAACCAGTAGCTACTGCATCCCAGCCTTGACGTTCACTGGCTTTATACTGCTCGGAATCAAATGTCGACATATGAAATTCCTCTCTGGTTTATAATTTAAATATTATAAAGAATCCATCCAGCAAGCTAGCTCTATAGCTCGTATTCTGTAGATTGTCACCATGTTGATAAGAGTCAGTCCAGGACGCGATACGCATTATGATAGATAAGAAAGAGGAAGAAAATTAACGTATTCTCTTACTTCCACTCCCACACTTTAGAGGAACAGTTTCCATCTTCGTCCACTTCATACTCGAACACACCAACCAAGTTATTGAAGGATGATAGCTTTCCTCCTGAAGGTGCACGAAAGAACAATGATCCACGAAAGCTTATCTTTCCAGGACCTGTAAACCTCCCTATCCCTTGCCCTGTCCATGTTGCCATTCCCTTACCATCTTTGGTTGTTATTACTCCCTGTCCTTCTCCGTACATCACTCCTTCTTCTTCTCCTTGTCTCATAACAGAACAATAAGTTCCCATATCGGTCCCTTCTTCCCCTTTGTATCTTCCACTCATTGTGAAGGAAGTTTCTATCTTAGGACCATCTACACCTAGTACTCTTTGCCCTGTTATCTTTCCTCTATCCTCACCAAGTAATTCTCCTAATGCCATAATTGAGCTAAGTGGTAAGGTTGTATTTTAAGCTTCGAGGCTGTTCTTTCTTCATGGTCGCCTACCAGACATTAAGCCTTTAATAGGTCAATTTACCATGCTACTAGTACCAGCGATCCCATTGGGGTAGGCGGCCACTTCGTAGCATCATCAGTCACATAATAGCCGTCTGCCTTTATTGTAATATAGCCCTAAGTGGTCACAATACTTATGTAAGGCAACCAACTTAATTTCATAGCACAGGTTGCTCAGTGATTGCCACAAATATTCAGTAGCAATAAATAATCACGCACAACTGCATCCATTTCCATGAGTCTTTAATCATGGTTTTGCTATTGACGCGGCTAGGCTCTGTAAATCGGATAATGCAATGATATCTGACCTATGTAACGATACGCTTTTTGTATTGATAAATAGCCCTGCCAGAATAGTGCAAAGATTGGTTACATATGCAGATGCCTCAAAAGATGAATCAGTCAGGTTCAACATGTCAACAATACGCACAGAACCTAATACCTATGGCGAGCG
>DASQQK010000285.1:0-5975 GCA_035643435.1 Nitrososphaeraceae archaeon
TGCAATTCTGACCTTGACACTTGATGATGATAATTTTTTCTCATCTTTCATCCAAATAGTATATTCAATGATTTTTGACTGCAACATCCTAGGGTCGTGATCAAGTAATCTGTCATATTCTTCCCTCTCAATCCTCATCCAATCCATGAAATAATGCAGCCATGTACTGTAGATATTTTTCGAAGCCTCTGAAGGCAAAGAAGAAATAAAACGACGATATGCCTCGTGTGATGTCAGTTTGTAATCAAAATCTAAAGTCATGTATAGCTGCATATCTGGGTGCGTAAGAGTGATATTTATGCTAGTCTGCACAAACTAAAACAATCTTTAGTTATATCTCTTACTTAGAGAATATAGAAGCCAATTGTCAGTCATAACTATTAAAATTCATAGAGTGATTTTTAGCCCAATGCGACTCATTGGGCCAATACTGTACTTCGAGGTCTTTACTAGCTTGAACGATATTGAGCTTGATTCACTACCAGGTTCATCAAGTACATCTGCATATGATTGATGTCAGCTGAGATTTTTGAGTTCTTTATGCAAGGGCAAGTTAGGGTGTCATCAGAGGTGGAATTAGAAGTGTATACTGTGTGGGCTTGAAATAAGGCCTATGGATAAGTGAAGTTCACTTTCTCCGGTCTCTTTTCCTCTGAGTTTACAATTATATCACAAATGTGATAACCTTTATCATCGTCAAGGCATACTTGAATGTCCTGACCTGGCTCTAGTGAATAAGGTAACTCTAAGACTCTGGATAAAGAATTAGTATTTATACCACATATTTCGACATCATCATCATATACCCAATCTGTCATATCATAATAAGTCCCTTCACCATATCTTTGTCCATTAACTGTAAACCATGCATCACCCAGATTACTACCATTCGCTTCCAGGATTGCCTGACGATCAAGATTAATCGTTGCATCTATTTTGAATGTCTCTATGTCAGGCGAAGTAACATTTTCTGTACCATGAGAACATGCATCATATCCATCATAGTATCCTTGCATAAATGTATCTGTGTGGAATGAAGGACCTTTTTCTGGTTGGTTTATGTATCTATCAGATGGATCTGATATTCCTGCGTCGTTACAACCATGATCATATCCTGAATTATACGGATCGGTTGATGCATTCGTCATCGAGGCAGATGTGACCACCAAACTTGGGAGTAAGAAAGAAAAGATGATGAGAAAACTAATATAATGAAATCCCTTATAAATTGGGCTAGTATGAGAATTCCACATTATGGTTACTAACACTAGAACATGCACAAATTTAATATTTTATAATATAGCTTGTATAACATAATTATAGAAGTATTGTTTACCATGTGAATAATAGTATAGTGAATAAAAATCGATCTGGTCGATCTGAGAACATGATCATCTCATCTGATACGTTATTCAACTGAAGTATGTATGCCGAGGCATTAATTTGAGATATCGAACCGGACTGTGCGTTTTGGATACTCAAGAATTCTGGTGCGGTTCTACTTCCATTAATCATTTGCGCTAATCTCTCCATCCAGATCTTGGATTTGATCTAGTTATTCTCAAAAAAAATAAGATGTTATTTCTTCATTGATTCTCTTATTTTCTTGATTGTTTCTAAACCATGAATCTTAACTTCATCATTGACAGTTATTCTCATCAAATCATTGATCGCATCAATGCCGTTATTCCCATATGCGGATAATGCATCAATCGCCTTTTTTCTGATCTCCGGATGAATGTCGAGAGTGAATTGTTCTTTAATTTTTTCAATCTGCTTTATTTCGGACAATCTTCTGTAACTCTCTTATGCCTTGAGAGTATGGATGATTAATATACCATTTGTAGAATAGTTCTATATCATTGTTATCCAACTCCATGACCAGCTCCATAATGTCGACTTCTCTTTGCATGTGCAATTCTGCGATTTTTTTTAAATGATCTAGTTTGGTCGACATTCGATCACCAGAAAGAAATGATGACAAATCAAATAATTGGAATTAGATTAAATTTACACTGACTTAGCTATTAACGTTTCATTCTAGAATTTGTTAGTAAAATAAGGTGTCTTGATAATACCTAAATGAGCTATTAAATTGATAACATTCGCCACTTTTAAATCAGGTATATCTCAGGTGTAATTATTATTATTCATGCCACTATAAAATAAAAGATATAGAAAAATATGATAATGGAAGAAGTCTACTAACTAAAGGAAGACTTTTAACTCCGAAATCGAATCATGAGATTATACCTATTAAGAATCATCCTAATTGTGTAAAATATGTATATGTGTATATCCTATCTTGTTTCTATTTTGATTCGAGCTGATCGACCTAATACTCTATCAATGGATCTTTATGAATATGTCAACTTTTCTTTCGATCGTATATCTTATTTAATGTTGAATAAAGATTTCTGAGAGGAATGATGGAGTTAAAAAATACTGTTGGGTATCAGATAAGAAAAATTGTAAATTGTATTGGACATGAGATTAAAGAGAATACAGAATTAGCTGAGCATTAGATTTGAATAGAATCGATCAAGAAAAACTAGAAATTGAGACCGTAAACCGCCATAGGAATGTCACTGGTCTTCAGTTTCTGTCTATTCTGATTTTATCACCGACTTGAGTTGATTTATCAATTCATGTTACGTTAATAATAACGACATAATTAAAGACTCTGGTAATGGATGCAGTTGTGCATGATTATTTATTGCTATTGAATATTTGTTACAGCTCTCATAACAAGCATTCTCTAACAATAGAACTGGAAGATGACTCAAAATCTGGAGAAGAAGCTATTGGCCAGGCTATATATTCGACTACTAAGAGAAGCTCTGTGAGACATACTATTGATAGAAAAAATCTCAGTGGCCGCAGCCACAACCACCCATACCACCATGTTCGTGATGACTATAACTTTGCTCCGAACATGTTGGACATTTATCAGCGGTTTCTATTTCTGACATAAACATTGTACCGCAACTGGTACATTTCAATTTTTGAAGACCTCGCATTTCATACTGCGATCTACAACATCCATATTAAAACTTTCAATTGATTGATAGGGGAATTTATCTACCAATCAATTCAAAATCCCCCATCTAGATTTCATTTCATATTTGTTACTTATCCACAGTTTTAACGTCTTTGTTAACGGCCCATCGACATAAATGGGGTCCATTAAAAAAGTTTAGATTATATTTGATGAATTGGAATTGATTTCTGGAACATGAATTGCAGAATAGCATTCTTTATCTGTTAATCTACTTAATACTCATGGCTCCATCTCTTTTATTTGTTAAACAAACACATCGGAGAATTGTAGACCTAAAGGCAGGAATTAAAGGGCTTGTATTCCTTCCCATAACAGTGGTCTTATTATTGGTATTTGTATTTTTTATCTTAGGGTTCATGAATCAGTTTCCCTTGTTCAGTATATCTTGGCTGGGATACAACATTGCAGTAGGTCCTTACGCAGATCAAGGTTTTGTAGGCATCATACCATTCTTACCATTTCTAGTTTACACATTTATTCATGTAAATTACTTTGAAGAGTATTATTTTAGAACTAATTCAAAAAGAGTCGTAATCTGGGCATTTCTGCATATGGTGATGGGAGTAAGTGTTGGTGTAGCACTTATGTTGCTACCATTAGGTTTTTTCTATAAATACATATATGATAAATATGGTGTTGATTATGCATATGCACTACATTTTTCAACAAATATAACTATTCTATCAATATCCGCCATATCTTTCATAGTAATGAGTTATGGATGAAAGACTTAACAGTCTTTTACAAGCCAGATCAATGATTACTTCAAGGATAGTCCACGCCTCAACCAAGAGAGATGTGTGAAAATGATATGATGATGGGGAGATGATATGAAGGAGATGGGGGGGCAGTGGATGAAGACTGTCCGCCAAAGACATGTAAAGAATGTTTTGCTGAATTCCTTCCTCTTACTGAACAGATAACTTGTTGTGCATAGCGTCGTGATTAATGACTTAGGACTTTGTGCGCTATCAGTCTTCAGAACAACAAATGACAGATTTAGGTTTATTAGCGGAGTTAATGCATCCAGAGACGAATAGAGTAGAACAAACAACACAAATATCCTTCGAATGGCCACGCGCCTAAGCTATTTTAACTAACAAATCTGTCAGCAAAAAAATGGCGTGGCCTAACTGCCTGCGAGACGGTCTTTCTTTTTTGAAAAAATGTCTAGGAGTCGTAGATTGAAGGAAGCCGACTCCTAGACATGGTTGTTGCAGGACGGAACATAGGTATTCTGGCTGCAATAATGCTATGACATTCGGACTCATTAAAGGTTCAAAATATTGTTTCAATATGATGAATATCGAAGTTAGTTAACTTCTCATATATATGCTTAGAAAACTAAAGTAATCAGTCTATCCCGTCAACTGTAAACTCGTCTGCAGACAAATAATTACAAATCCCCTTCCCTTGTGTGTTAAGAAGATTACCTTTTTCCTTCAAGTAAGCCCTTCTTAATACGCTCAAATTCATCTTCTGTTAACACTCCTTGTTCTCTTAACTTGGCAAACTTAGTTAATTCATCAGCAAGTGAAGTTCTATTGGCATGCTGCTGATGTGGAGGGGAACGAATCTCGCTATTGTCATAACCATATATTCCAGAACGTATTACTTGAACTAAGTCTTCAGCCTTTCTTTTTGGGATAGCTCTGATTATTCCCTCATTATCCGTTTCGCCGCTTACAATTCCATGAATCATTCCAAGCCTTTTTGAACCGACAATTGCAGGCGCTTCGAACCGGATTTCAGAAGAAAACAAACCTTTTTCAAGTCTGACGCTTGTTATCACGTCATAGGGGATATCTACTATATTTTCTTTAATACCCAACATATATGGGTCTCTCATGATTATTCGTCTATTAGTTGCATATATGACGTTGGGTGTAATATACGAACCACCTGGTAAAATTCTTGATTGACGTGCTACTACTATGACTTCTTCATTTGGATTAAGCATTTCCTTTATCTTCTCGATCTCGCCGTAGTCGTCCTTGTCAAGGGGTTCGATCGAATCATTTGACATGACTTTATCGGTATTCCACTTTTTTCCAAAACCAAAGGGCATCTATATGAACCATTTACGAAACGATGTATTTAAGAAATTTGAGCTCTCTAGATCGAGCTGGCAAGCTAGTTCTCAAGTCACACTCTGCACGTTACCAGTTAAAGAGTAACAAAGTTAAGAAGTAACAATGTCATTCAATATAAAAACATGGTATGCGCACAGAAGCTTTTTGGTACTATGTGAAACATTGCTAGTTGAAAACTATTAATCTAGTTGGTGTCCGGTTTTTCACCGGACAGTCACGGTAATTTAGCGTTCCCCTCGGAGTTCTCTTTCTTCCTTTGTTCCCCTTATACAGCTAAGACACCATTTCTGAGGTATGTCCCCCCGCTCACTCATATGCTTCATGACATCTACTAGAATGCCTCCAAGAGGCGTTGAAGTTCCACAGTTATCGCATTGTGCCATTGCAAAATGGGTTTATCTAGTTAGGCCTTTTATGGTTTGCTAGTTACTAATTAGAAGATCACAATTTCTCCTTCGAGATATCGTTAGCGATATTGATAATGCTAGTGTTGCTATATTGGCTGCATCACACTTGCATATATAATCGCATCTTATCGCTTCCTTTATACTACTACTAAGTCTAAATACACCTTTACAGACTTACTGAGACTCTTACAAATGGAATTTACTCAATACATCCCAAATTGAGTTTGATACGTCCGATCCAGATTGTTCAGACCCTAATTTTATATAAGATATTCAATACACCGTAATTACGGAATAGTCAGCCGAATACAAATCTAAAGATAACTGCATTAATGCGCCTTAGAGATGGCTCATGCCATACCGAATGTGACTTGGAATGATCAAGTCCACCATCTATAGCCAATATTGTTTCAT
>DASQQK010000286.1:0-75406 GCA_035643435.1 Nitrososphaeraceae archaeon
TAGCTTTCATGGAGTCCTGAACATTCTTTTCCCATGACTCAGTATCACGAATAGTGTATAATGGTTCGCTGTTTCGATACTGAACAATAAGCTCTTGTATTCTATGTGAAATATTTTCTAATTTTTCGACTGGATATTTCAAGCTCTACGACAACATTTTAATGCTGTCCCATTCATAGCTCTAACGTCATCACGTCGACCTAATCCAGCAACTATCTATACTACACGATTTCCACTCAAATCCCTCTTTGACCAGAATTTCATTAATCTCTCTCCATTCTCTCTTGTCTAACCATCCATTCGGTTTGATTTCGATATAACCATCCTGTTTGTTAACTCTCACTTTGTTAATCCGAAATCCCAACAACTGAGCTAAATCATTCTTGTTAGTCGCAGCCAATCGCATCAGTGATTCGACTTTGTTTTCCCCCAAATCAAGTTTGATTCCCGCTTTTTCTGCTGGTGTCTGATTCTCTAGAGCCATATGAGGTCTAATGAAATTGTAGTGAATACGCATAGCGTCGACCAAATCCTGTGCTGTCTCTTGTTTGTTGAGTCCACGCATGACGATTTCCCTATCTCTGACTGTTCCGTTCAATCGCTCTACATTGGCGTTTAATCCCTCATGTCTGATAGATACACTTCGTATGTTTTGCACTCTCGGGTTTTTCGTTGTGCGCAGGTCCTTCGTATATGCCTCATCATAAGTTGGTAACCCATCATGCACAAAAGCTTTTGGCATAGGCGCTCGTTTCTTCATATCCTGCAAAACTGCGACACCAGCGGCTATGTCACGCCGCTGACTCAATTTAGAACATATCCAGAAACGTGTTTTTGAATCCATTAGATTCCATAGCCACGAATAGTGGTTGTCGAATTTATGACGGGTATGATTCTCTTTTTTCTCCAACTGGTTATTATTCTCTTTTCTGACGTGTAGTAACATATCGTCTACATGGTAAACTCCACCAACTTGAGGTACTAATGTATCTACATATGGCTGGACTACATTAGTGAATTTAGTAACCCATGTACAGACATTAGAACAATGGATACTGAATCCATACATTTGTTTCAGATGGTCGCTGATTTTGCGGAATGATACTCCTTTGAAATATAGGTCGATAGCGGCAGTTATTATTTTCGCTGATGCTTTCGCGTTTTCAAATGCTGGGTTAACTACGAACCTATGACTACATGCTTTGCACACATAGCGTTGCATATCTCCATATTTGTTATGTCGGATACCAAATTTTTGATACGTCTGACTGAAACATTTTGGGCAGATTATCTGGCCGAGCTGAACTGCCGCTGGATTAACTTCTTTTGATTGTAATTCCTGAAGTGGTTGCAATATTGTGTCCTGATAGATTTTCTTTCGTAGTAGTTTGCTAAAATGAACCGCATGTATGTGCTTACAGTCCTGATGTCTGTTCTGGAAATCTAAACACTCGCACATCCAGCCATCATCGTATGAGTTGATTACGTTGTACCATTGGTCTGCATTGGTCTGTGAACGGACTCTGTAGGCTAGTTTGTTTAACCGTTTGATTGAAACGGCTTTTGCGCTACGATTGCCGATAGTGTTAGCGATTTCCATTCCACGCATTTTACGTCCATCCATAGCTGTCATCTATTGATATCAATAGATACATAACAACCATAGATTTATAAGTGTTGCTATTGATATCAATAAGTATCGATATATGGCTATGAAGAGAATCATGTTATCGGTTTCACAGGAATTATACGATTCAATTGAAAAAGAAAGAAAAAGCAGACAACTGGAAACAGTTTCGGAATCAGCGAGGGCTATATTGAGTGATTATTTCAGATATGGAGATTCAAAAAGCTGACTAAGAGGGATTTAACATCGTTTCATACCGTTTGCGCATTTTTATATCGTAGTATTTCAAACATTCATCACATGCGCCGCCAAGCACTCTTGTCCCTAATTCAATCCCATGTGACAACTCTTTTAATCTGAGACTATAGAGTTTGTAATTCTCGCCGTTTTCAATAGTTTCACGGGATTGAATAGCTTTCTGTAATGGTTCATAAATATCTGGATGACCGGTCTGGAAATGCTGCCTGAGATAGTTTCCATATTTGAATTTCGAAAAATGTTCTGACACCGTTTGACCAGTATAGATAATATTTTCATACCTATGAAACTCCGAGAACAGTATTTGACAGTGAGTAGCTATGTGATCTATCTGTAATTTCTTTCGTTCGTCTCTGTTTTCTAAGTAACGGATAAAAAAGGAACTGATCCATCCACTACTATAACAAGAATAAGCAATACATTTTGTGTTCGGCCGTCTCCTAGAAACCCCATTTCGATGTAATTGTTGTATACCAATACACTGATTATCCCAATCGTAAATACTGTTAGCGTTATTGACGAAATTCTTGACCAGCGACGCACAAAATCTGTTAGTGGAGTTCAGTATATTAATCAATCATGAGTTAGTCATCGATCCTAGCTATATTCGTTTCATAGTCAACCGCGTCGCAACACTCCCTCCCGTAGTGCAACATCAAGCTAGATCACCCGACAATGCGACAGAACCTAACAGAGCGGTAGGTAAATATATCTCTAGCGATATTACTAGTGATATGCTATCAGATTGGATTTCAAGAGTAGGCAGCTCGATCCCACGGGGTTTCTCGCGACATTATGTACTAAGTTTGCTTAAAGATGCTCCTATGACTGGAAAGGAGATTATTGATAGGGCTGTCCTCCAGAGCGATGGCAAGTGGAGGCCTTCTCCTGGTCTAATCTATCCAATGCTGGGAAGATTATTAGAAGAGGGATTGATTGAAGAGGCAGAAAATGGCAGGTACAGAATAACTTTGAAGGGACTAGAGATGGCTTCAGATGTACAGTCGATAAATAACATAATACAAAAACAATTGGACGTTATGTTGAGATTCGGTAATGTAGGCAAATTCATGGCGTTGGATCTCATTGATAGAGCTTCTGCCATCGGCACTGCTCTTAGTTCAAACTTGGACAAAATGACGGAACAGGAAAAGGGAAAATATAGAGAATTTCTCGTTTCTGAGCTGAAGAAACTGGATGACCAAGAGCTTAAAGAAAAGGATATAGATTAAGAGCAAGCCCAATTTTTGTTCATTCTCCGCCTGTTGTTCAACGACCTAGATATTCATTTGATAGTCCTTTCTAAATACATATGACAGAATCTTTTGCACATTTGCGTCTCTTGGTAAGCTAGTATCTATAACCAGGTGACTTTCCTGGACAGGTTCATATATGCTCTTCATCTTGGAATATACTGAGTAATCTGCGTCAGAGAAATCATTTTTTCTATTCCTCAATCGCTCCAGTACAACATCTTCTATACAAGTGCACTCAATCAAAAATAGCTTTACATTGTTTGAGCAAAGTTTTTCGACTTCCTTTCTGGATCGTTCTCTATTGAATGTGGCGTCAAGAATACAGTTAACTCCAGCGGTGGTTAGATATTTTGTCAATAACATCAACACGTCATATATTAGCCGGCCTTCAACTCTTGTGTAGGTGGGATATCTTATTAGCTCTTTTCGTATCTTATCCGATGATAAGATGGTAGCCCCAATTTTGGAGGCCACTGACTTGGCGAGAGTAGTCTTGCCTACACCAGGCAACCCGCAAAAGAGGAGAATTATAGGCATTACAAATGAAATTACTCACGCAAAAAGTCCGAAAATTCAATCGCTTCCAAAATCCGATAGGCTAAAGAGTAAGTAATTGGTGATGGGGCCACATCCTACTTAATTCCTCTCATCAGGAAATATCTGATTAATGACCATGTCGACGGCTTTGTTCTTCAGCTTATCTTTGTAATATCCTATACCTTTTGTTGTGGTATTCAGTGCTTTTTCTCGTGCGACCACCTCTACTGGTCTGTGGTCAGCAGCGCCTTCGAATCTTATCTGGTAATCTTTCATTTTCGAGAGAATGATGGATTCATACATATCCTTCTGCCAAATTGATCCGACAAAGTACATATATGGAGGATTCAGCCGCTTTTTTATAAATTTAAGCACAAAATCGAATGTTTGTTCGATGCTCTTAGGAGATTCGACAAATATGATTAGGTTTTCTTCAATTCCACCGTCAACCAACATGGCTCTTATGCCCGGAGCAGTATTAGTGTCAGCAACAAGTAGTACCAGCGTGTTATTGCGATCCGGCTTTGAAGTTGTAACAATACGGTGTAAATCGATACAGATTCTTACTCGCTCCCTAACATAGCCTGGAACACTTTCAGCTGCCTCGCTCCTGATATGCACACCATAGAGGATAATTAGATTTCCATCTGTGAGATGAGGCATCCATAAGAACATACAAAGATCGTCATTTATAGGTTGTCTCTTATGTTGGGTGCATTTCAAGGCTACTGGTTCCATAATTTAGATTATTATGAAAATACTAAACTATCATGTATTGCCTCGTGTACAGCTGACCTAACTGTGAGGAAGTACAATTACTCCCTTAGTCCCTCAGATGAACTACATCTATGGCATCTGTTACTTTAAAAGCGAACTATTGACAAGAAGTAAGCACAGCGTCATGGCATTGATGAGTGTAACGCTTTAGTGGATTCCTGTAAGTGGATGACGATCGTCGGTTAGTGATCTAAATCTTAGATGATAATCTTCAGTTATTCATATGCTAATTAGTTGATAGTAGGATTAGTACAGATGATGCATTAGTCCTCCATAAATATATTGATTGAATATAACTTAGGGAATTGCAGTGAAGAATAGGGCCAGAAATGATATTATCGCGATGATCTTGGAAGCCGCTCAAGGAAGAGGAACAAGTAAAACGAAGATCATGTTTAAGGCCTATTTGTCAACTAATCAATTAAGGGAATATCTTGCCGAATTGTTAGATAATGGCCTTGTAAAATATGATGAAGATAGGAAAATATACCAAATTACTCACAAGGGAGAAAGGTACTTGGAACTTTATAGTGGTATGGAAAGAATGATCCCAATGGACAATATGCATGTAGAAGATTAGCATTGTTGCTTGTTTGTAAAGATATATTAAAATATGATAGATACTAACGTTTCTTGGAATGATATCAACAGTGACATAGACTCCAAAATTCAGATTGGAAGCATTTAATATTTGTTCACTTGCAGAAATTGTTCTCAAATAGAAGACTTTGTGTACACCTCAGAATTATATTCCAAATAGGACTTCTTCTAGACGATAGTCGACAATTCTAGTTCTAGTTCTCAGAGCCCGCATTATTCCTTAAAAATGATACGTTTTTATTACATCTTCGCTTGTGTAAGTTAGGTAGGTCTTCGAAATAGGCAAGAGAAAGGTGCTGAGCGAATCTCATTTAAAGGAATTGGTCCTCCCAGAGGATGGACAATTACTTGGCAGGGTTATTAAGCTTGTAGGGGGAGATAATGTAGTTGTCAAGTGTACAGATGGGCAAGTAAGAGTGTGTCGTATTAGCGGAAAAATAAAGAGACGAATGTGGATTAGGGATAATGATGTTGTTTTGGTAGCTCCATGGGACTTCCAATCTTCCAAAGCGGACGTGGTATGGAGATATATTAGAGCACATGCGGAGAAATTGCAGCAGGATGGTTATCTTAATAATGTTTGAGATTATACCAAATGATCTGCTTATATGATAGTTAGTTGTGGTATATTTTTGAGATATTTTCTCAGCATCTTATTTCTTAATCTAGTGGTAGCATGAAGCTGATCAAAGCTAAGAAAGATCAATATAGGAAATTAGCAAAACAGGAAGGATATCGTAGCAGGTCTGCATTTAAACTCCTTCAGCTCAACAAGTCTTACAAAATACTCGAGAAATCTGATAAAGTGGTTGAATTCGGCTGTGCTCCGGGGGGTTGGATCCAGGTGGCGAGTCAATCAGTAGGTAAATCTGGTGTTGTTATAGGAGTAGACCTGAAGGAAATAAGTCCTTTGGAGGGTACAAGCTTCATTAAGGGAAGTATAGACAACCCACAACTAGTACAAATTCTTCTCCAAACCATAGGCCCAGGCAACAAATTCGATGTAGTACTTAGTGATCTATCGCCTAATGTAAGTGGAATTTGGGAGACCGATCATGAAAGACAAATTTCTTTAAGCAAGCATGCCTTAGATGCTTCTACAAAAATCCTTAAACGCCGAGGGAATGCGGTTTATAAGGTTTTTCAGGGCATCTCAACAAGATCTTTTGTGGACGAACTTGCTGAACACTTTACCCTTGTTAGGCTTAGCAAGCCTCCAGCTAGCAGACAAGAAAGCAGCGAGCTTTATGCAATATGTCTTGGCTTTAAGAGGTGAACGGCGTCCAGTATACTTCCAAGTGGACATTTAGTCATCAGCAGCCGTATCGTATGCCTGTACTACATCCTCCAGAACTAATTCGATACGATAAGCCATCATTTTCGATTTTCAAGTTTTTCATTGAAACAGGATATGATGTCCTTGAGCCATCATTATTAGGCAGCAAGGCGTTGTAAGGATAAAATGTGTATGAACATTCGTCTGAGAAATTGTCTCTAAGTCCGAATAATAACTGGGAAATTTGTACTTCATACTTTATCGGATACGGTGAAATACTCACTTTATTCCACCATTCTAATCCTGTAAATTGTCTTGAGCCCTGAAAATCAAATCCAGCTAGATGCTTTCCAGTTATGTCGTATGTTTCAGATTGCCCGCTATTTTTATCTACCAACATATATCTGATTGTTTGTTTCTTGGAATCGAGAAATATCTGGCGATTGTAACTATGCCCAATAGTTGGAATGACGTGCACGAACCTATATTGGTTAATTCCTCGAAATATTGCTTCAAAATAGTCTTGACCGTCAAATTGGCAGATAAGGTTCAGCTCTAATGCTATGTCTTGGGTGTTAAAGATCTCTAAAAGGTAGAGCATCCATGATTTGTCAGGAATGTTGTTCGCCATCTCGTTAGCCATTGTAATTCGATCTGTTGCAGAGATTACTCCCAAAGGGAAGAATGGCCTGGTCTTTTTTGTATTGGTCTCACCTCTATTTGTGACAAGACAATGTGAACCCACCCAGTAATGCATTCTAAACGACGATTAATTCATATATGTTATTCTATATATCTATATTATCTATGTCTGCGCAACTATCACCTTCGATTCGGTAATGAATCGAATGATACCAAAGGGGGTAATGCATCGAATGATATTCGTTTACTAAATGTGCAAAGCTAAAGTAGTACTGACAATGACTGGGAGCGATTGGAGAGGTATTTGGTAAAAAATAAGTCAAGTTTAGACTGTATCTGTCGTGTGTGTCTAACATGGTAACGACAGTTTCATTTCATTCCAATTACATTTGGAAAAAATAGTATGATACATCATCATCGTCGTCCCCCCGATGCTGATGCGGCCGCTGCCGCAGAATCAACCGCCGCTGCGCTTCCTCCACTAGCTGCAGCCGCCGCTGTTGACGATGCCCACGCTACAATTGGTGTCGGCAGTGTTCTGAAGAAATGGAGACAGGCAGGAGCAGAGATGTCATCGGGAAAATAGGTGCAGGAGTAATTTTGTAAAAAGTGCAAAAGCGGAGGACAAGAGTATGAAGATTAAGATTAATTCAATTAGTGACAGTATCTAGCACAGTGAGCGCACTTTTGACTTTATCTATCTATCTTCCCGCTGAAGCGAATGCGCCCCCTCCACCTGAACCTAAGCTAATTCCATAATCCTTGTCGTTGTTGTCATAATAATCACTTTCCCAGTCGTCATCATCAATTTCGTAGCTGTTGGATGAGGTAATAGTGATAGCTTCATTATCTCCATTATCGTCGTCATCGTCATCGTCCTCGTCATCTTTAGAGATGAAGATTTCATTGTCATCATTAGTATCATCACCATTATCACGCTCCTCATTATTATTATCTCCATGCTCCTCCTCACCATCGTCATCATCGTTATGAGATGGACCGACAGCTGGGGTAATCGGTTGGCTATTGGAGGATATGGTTGATGATGGTAAAGTAGCCAGTTGTACTATACTGCTAGAGTTATTAGTTGAATTAAGCGGCAAAGGAATTACTTCATCATTAGTTGAATTACTATTGTACAAAGTCGAAGTTGGATTATCACTGCTCCCTTGCTCCAGACTAGCCGGAGTTATTTGTGCAAATATAGTCTGGACTACATTAGATGGAGGATAAACTAATAGTGAAAATGCTGCCATAGATACACAAGCTACTGAAGTCGCTAGGATCATACTAAATGGGAAGCTATACAAAGGAGTATATTTTTCTCATTCTAAATGAACTATAAAAATATTTGATGCGTAACGTATAGAAGAAAATTTACTAGAACGGCTGATGCAGATGCACTCCTTTCACTACCTGCTGACAAGTGCCTTCTACCGTGGTCCTAATTTTGAGGGAAATAATATTCTAGTACACTTTCATATAGAATAATTAAATGAACTTTAAAGCTGAGTGTTGCTATCTATAGTCTACAGAAGATGGGACTGTTTACTCTGATTCTTATTGTGGTAGTAATTCTTGCAGTTATCGGTCTTGGCTGGAAAACATTCTCATCTGGAGTTATTAGCGGATTTGAAACTGCACTAGACGTTGGTCAACCCATTGTAAAGAATCTGACCCAAGAAGCTAGAAAGTATGTTAATAGCGCAGACATGACAATCAGTTTATTTGGTCATCAACCTGACAGCAGACACAGTATTTAAATAAAAATATTAAAATGACCAAATAGCAGCCACAAAAAATAGTAGTAGATGAAACAAATAGGTTTGTTTAGTATAGCTATGGTATATTAGGGGGCGGTAATTCGACTACGCCATAAGCCAAATCTAGCAGATCTGATCCGTCGGATTCATCTCCAAATTCCAGTTCTATCTCTAATTCTTGATTTGGAGCCGCTTTGACTGGTGTCGAGCTTATTACTGCACCATCGCGCCTGTTGCTGTATTGCAACAATCAGCTCACCTCTGCAGGACACTCTTTATTCGCAGCTGATGTTTGGAAATTGCTATGGCCATATTTTTTTGCAGATACATTGCTACCATTGGTAGTGTTATTCACTGTTTTATATTATTGTGTTATTAAGCAGAGGATATATCTCTTAGTTAAGACCACGGTACTACGAATGTATTGCTATTTGTTTTACCATATCTGGTAGAAGAGATATCAGATATAGCTGGAAGTCCAATTCTTTTTAATCTAGATATACCAAATGTTCGTTCTAGACGGCAAAAAAATGAACACCAAATATTTCGTAATTGTTGCAGCCATAGCAGCAGTCCTAGTCGGAGCAACTGCTACTGTAATAGCAGATAGTGCATTTGCAGGAGAGAAGAGAGAATACAGTCAAGCATCGCCCTCACAAGCAAATGCTTGTGGAAATTATGAGATGCCAATAAACGTTGGATGTCAGAGCACAAACTCACAAATTCAAGGTGAAGAAAACGCAATAGGGATAACAGCACAGCAGACATTCTCAGAAGTTGACAACGGGAACGACCGTGGACATGACCGTGGACACGATCGCGGCAACTGGGGGCAACTAAATGTGGTCCCAAACGACCCACAACATTCCTTTTTTTATTATTTTACAGTTAGTTTGCGAAAGTTTTTTTCCATAATGCAAAACTCAATGAGAGATAGATTATACGTGCAGTGAGGCATCTGAATTGTTACTTATCATCATAATAATGCTGTAATGATGAGCATTGTGAAGGAGTCATTTTACTCATTACCCTGTGTACTCAATATAGAGTTATGATCCACCGCTGCTGCTATCTAATAGTTTGTACTATTCTCACTCGTATCCTACAGTATTGAACTTTTGAGAGGCAGGAATGTCGCTAAATATTTATGAGATCTTCTTTCTAAAAAATGATTAGCGCAAACTGATTCCACAGTTCGTTACAATCGAAGACTCTGTTACCATTTGTAGTATGGCGTATGTTTGCTATATGATAATCTAGTGGGGTAAATACGCGAAAAATGAAAAAGAGGGGTCTGAGCACATTTGTGGATTCAACTACCTGCGGTAGTCTGTACAGAGAGTGGCTGGTGTAGTAGTAGTAGTAGTAGTAGTAACGACGACTATCAAAATTTCGAGTTTGAATCACTGGCCATCTGTGGACTTTGGATTGACCTGGTGCTCCATGTCCCCAGGTTGTAATTGATTCTCGATCTGTGTGTCTTTCAGTACCAAGCCACGATTGAGGCGCGGGGAGTGGGATTCGAACCCACGAGTCCTTGCGAACATGGGATTAGCAATCCCACGCCCTACCAGGCTAGGCGACCCCCGCCCGAACTGGAGATTTATGTAAAGGCAATATATTGATATTGCCTATCATCATAATCGGGAAGGTGTTAAAAAGGTTATTAAACGGAGATAATTGGTTATAGTAGCTTTGAATATTAAGGAGTCAAATGAGATCTTTAGACTAGCAATAATAAGGAGTTATTTTGAGCCAGAATTGTTAAAAATGGATTATCGAAGGTCAGTTATAAAACATCCCCTGAGTAAAGAGAGTGGACTAAATATAGAAGATTTATTACACTTGTTTTTCGATATATCTACAGGTAACGATTATCCTGATGGTGATGAATGGTTTACCATTGAATACATTATACCTCAGAGCATCAAGCTTCCAGACAGCCTAAAAGGTCCTGATTACTTTACGACTCTTTCAGTCCCAGAAAGCCAACATCTCTGGCGGCATCGGGAGCTAGTCAGATTCAAATATGGAAAATCAAAAAAATTATCCGAATCACTTAGCTTTATCGATCGAAAGTATCGAGATCTCCTAAAATCGTTACGGGAGTCATCTGTAGTTGGCCAAATAGGTTCTTGACGGTCAGAAATATTCGTTTAGCCATTAGAGATATCAGATACTAAACCGTCCAATTACCATTCGTATATTTGTAAGTTCTCTCATCAGTTTTTGCGAAATCAGGGCGCCACCTGGAGAGTGCGGACTCGTAACAATACGTTATTTCAAGCACCGGGGTAGGAATCTTGGACATTTGAGATTCAATTGCTTCAATTAATATTTGAACACTATCGACGGCTCTCTCAACAATTTTGTAATCTGTTTCCAAAGTTTGAAATATGAGTCTATCAGCAGCGCCTTGCGCCCTAGATACTCCGGGGAAGCTGAATAAAATTTGCATTTCACTCCTGCCTCTTCTCTTTTTTATTTCAGCAATAACGTTCCTTAACTTGAGCCATCTGTCAGCACCAAATAGAATAAAAAATTCATCACCGTAGGGAATAGAAAAATGGATTTCTATTATAGTATGGATTCGGCTGTCTACTGGAGTAATCTTTTCTTCTTCAACGGATCCAAGTGAGCTTGAAATTATATGATATATGATTTCAGTCTCGGGTATAGAGGTCCCTGAATATCTAAAAAAGGTTATCTTTCCATCCACGAGATTACGTAATATTCATTCCACAAAAAGATCTTTAAAGTGTTTGCAAGGCAGTTTCTTAGGATGCCTTAGCATATTTGTAAGACTTAATCTCATACAACTTTCCATTCCTGTTACTGACTCTCAATTTTATACAGTCTGATTTACTTGCCAATTTCTGGCACAGTGAGCAATATACTAGTCTGTGTGTTTTATTTTTTGATTCAATTATATGACCATACGGATCTCTAAACCAAGTCGTCTCTCCCTCTATCCCCCCCACTAAAATGAGACTCCTTGTTTAAAAATCATTCTCGTGGGCTCTGGAAGCCAGAAAAGTGACAGAATGAGGATCATTTAATAATGTAGGTCCATCTGTAAATTGTGATGACCTGATGCAGGTACAAACCATCGATTCATTGGATAAACAAATACTGAATGAAATCCAGTGGCAGTTCCCCTTGGTGAACAGACCCTTTTTGGAAATCTCTAAACGGTACAATATATCTGAAGATGAAGTCCTAGAGAGAATTAGAACATTGAAAAGGACTGGGCTGATAAGACAGATCAATGCGATCTTTGATACTAGACGACTAGGCTACAAGAGTACTTTGGTGGCGTTTTCTGTATTGCAAGACAAGCTTGAGCAAGTTGCAAATGTGGTAAATAGCCACCCTGGTGTCAGCCATAATTACGAAAGGAACCACGAATACAATATGTGGTTCACCTTAGCAGTTCCTCCATCCGGTGATTTGAAGCGAGACTTGGAGCACATGGCCTCCCAAGGTGGCGTCATAAAATATAGGGTATTACCTACGCTCAAACTCTACAAGATTGGTGTGAAGTTGGATGTGCTAAACCAGGATCCCTCTAACCCACAACCTACTGAAGAATTGAAAACTGTAAGTCAAGCGAAGTTTACAGCCACTGATTTGGATAAAAGGTTTATTCGTGTTTTGCAACAAGACATCGAAACTACATCTGAACCCTTCAAGAACTCTGCCCGAGCCCTTGGAATCACAACGGATCAGCTCTTTGAAAAAGCAAAGGAATACGAGAAAATAGGTGTGATGCGAAGATTCGCAGCTATACTGCGTCATAGAGATGCAGGGTTCTCCGCAAACGGCATGGTAGTATGGAAAGTACCAGACGACAAGATCGATGAAGTAGGATACAAGTTAGCAGCGTTTCCCCAAGTTAGCCATTGCTATCGTAGACCAGTATTTTCTGACTGGCCATTTAACCTCTTCAGTATGGTACACGCGAGAACACTTCAGGCTGCAGAAAGAATAGCCGAAACCATGTCTTCAGCAGTGAAAATCCAAGAGTATTCTATTCTTTTTAGCAGTCGTGAATTCAAGAAGCAGAGGGTAAAGTATTTTGAGTGAGTCACCTATCACGCGCGTCATTCGGACAGAAGTAGAATCATGACCGGAAAATGCTCAGCAGCTATTTACAGATACTTGTTGTGTAAAAATCTTTGTCATACATCTCTGAGATCTCTTCCACGTCATTAGCCTTCAGGTACTTTCCGTCAGACATTTTTGCGAATGATTCGATCTCTTCTATATTAACTACTGTTGGCAGAACCGTTGCGATCCTGTTTTGAGAAAGGATGAATTTCATAGCGAGTTCAGTAATCGTCCAACCATACGCGTCAGCGATTGGCTTTATGTACTCTATTTTCTGCAGAGCTTGCGAGATCCACTCTTTCTTGCGCGAGCTTCTATGATCATTCTTGTCAAATACCGTATCAACATTCACCTTTCCTGTTAGCACGCCTGACGCATCAGGGACTCGAACCATAAGGCCCACATCATTAGCTTCAGCGATTTGAAAGAACTCTCTTAAGGGGTCTTGTTCCAAAAGATTGTAGACACTTTGAAGACAAGTTATATCTCTTTTTTCCATCGATAAAACTCCCTCCTCTTTCCATCCTATAGCCGGCCCCAATGCGACTCCATAACTTCTAATCTTACCTTCTTTACGAGTTTTGTTGAGCGCCCCAAATAACATATCATCCTTAATTGCGACCATCTTAGGATTGTGTAGACTGTACACATCCACAAAATCAGTTTGCAGCCTTTTAATACTCTCTCGTAATGCATAATTCATGAAAGAGGGATCATGTTTTTGTGGGAGTTCATTATGGCCGACCTGCTCAGCACTATAAATGTCATAACCCCATTTGGTCGAATAGATTAGCTCATCGCGATTCATTCCTTTGAAAGCTTCGCCAATTAGCCTTTCACTCCTCCCTTTTCCATACACGTCAGAAGTTTCAAAGAAATTGATACCCAGATCAAAAGCTCTCCTTAACATTTTAATGGCATCTTCATCGCTAATCTTTTTTCCACCCCACCAGTCCAGCGCTATAGTCCATGCGCCGAAACCTATCTCGCTTACCCTAATTCCACTCTTTCCCAATCGACGATATTTCATCTAATATTTAGTGCCTCCATTAACTGAAATTGCCTATCTTGAAAAATATCATCACTCAGAACCGGCTTCCCCATTTTTCTTTCAGAATCTACCTTGCTTAATGAATGAAAGTCGATCCATGACCTACACCCTGCTTGTTGTGGGCTGAGTGTGACATTTAAAGAATTTTCTAACCTGTATATACGAAGAAGTATAACACTGAGAGGTTTCTCAGGATTGTAATCCATTCTCATGTCTATGTATTTATCGTTCCATATATGAAAGTCGCGTAGGCTACGAAGCAGTCTCCTGTTAAATGTCTCTTTTACAAAGATAACTTTTGCATAAAGGTAAATTATGTTCGCGTCATCCGGAGGCTTATGTTGTAATGCTGACTCAAGTTTCTCCGCGTATTCTTGCTGTAAAAGATCCCTCGATTGGTGCTCATAGGTAGGAAACATGTAGAATTCATTATGCCTCAATTCAAATCCGTGCTTTCGTTCCATTATGCCGCCTTTTCTTAGTAGAATAGTTTGCCTCCCCTCATCCAATCCCTTACACACAATAGCCCATTCCTTCAGCGCAGATATTGTCATACCCTATCCAAGCCCCATGATAATACTTTGTATATCCTTTTGCAAGCATACCACCATCGGAGTATCCTTTACAACATACAAGCTCACTTTTGTTTCACGCAATTGAAGAATCAGATCCTGAAACTTTGCGAGGTCATCAGTTTCAAATGCTAAAGTAAAGTCATTATCATCTATTCCATACGAATAAGACGTATTAAGCTTAATCTCTGGAAATTTTCTACCAACTGTAATATGCTCATCCATCATTTTTTTACGCTCTTCAAATGGCAAAAGATACCACTCTCGTGACTTGACAAATGGATAAACGATTAGATATTTCAGTGGCTTAGAATCTGTCATGAAAGAAGGAGTAGACTTCTCGGAATAAACAGATCTTCTGAAACACGAAAGATACATAAAAGCCGGCTCGATATATTTTCCGAGAATTGTACTGTAGATTTTAGACGTGAATACCTGAAACATCTCAACCGAATCAGACACCATCCAAAGCATGAAATCTGTTCCACTGTGAAGCCCGAGAGTCGTATAAGTATTAACTCGCAATTTGGTATTCGCTACACTAACGAGGGAGGCAAATTCCTTAGCTGCTTCTTCCTTTGCCACTTCATTCATCCAACGCCATTTAGGGTCAATTCTGAAAAATGAATAGTTGAGAAAAGTGGAATTAGATGTCTTTATCTGATCCTTTTTGCGCTGAAATTCCATTAGATTCTACTCTAAGTATTTACCGTAAGGACTACTTTTCTTCCAAACCTAACCATGCGTATCCTCTAGCTTCGAGCTCATCGGCAAGAGTCTTGTCACCTGATTTGATGATCTTGCCCCTTGCCATCACATGCACGTAATCAAGTTTCGATAAATATCGCAGTATTCTAGCATAGTGAGTAATCACAAGCACACCAGCACCTGTATCAATCAGTTGGTTGATCGCTTCAGCAACAGCTTTCACAGCGTCTATATCGAGGCCTGAATCGGGTTCATCTAGGATCGCTATATTTGGTTTAAGGACCAGCATCTGCATTACTTCTGACCTTTTTTTCTCACCCCCAGAGAATCCTTCGTTCAAATATCTGCTTAGAAATGACTTGTCTAGCCCCACGGAATCTAGATTCTTCTTGACGTATTCATGAAATTCTCTCACTGTTAGAAATACCTCACGGTTAATTTGGTCGTCTCCTAACGATTTGTTTAAAGTATTATAAGCATTTCTCAAAAAGTGACTATATCCAACTCCTGGGATCTCGATGGGGTACTGAAATCCAAGGAATAGGCCTTTCTTGGTCCTCTCATCAGTAGTTAGATTCATGATGCCTTCGCCTTTGACTAGAATTTTTCCTCCCGTAACCTTGTACTTGGGGTGTCCGAGCAAGACGTTCGCAAATGTGCTTTTGCCAGAACCATTTGGGCCCATAATTACATGAACCTCGCCTTTGTCAATCTTCAGATTTAGTCCATTCAATATTTCTTTATTATCAATATTTGCATGAAGGTCATTGACTTCGAGAAAAACCATTAAGTAATGTACTTCGAAATGCTTAATATAAGTATATCAATACTCTGGTGATTCAAAAATATCTAATCTTTCACCTTTGACTCGATACTCTAACTCTGAGAGGACATTATAATTCTGCTGACGTAGAGTTGGCTGACGTAGAGTTGGCTGACGTAGAGTTGGCTGATTCTGCTCCTTCAGGTGAAGATTGAGAATCCCCCTGAGCAGCTCCTTCTGTAGTAGATAAATTTTGACGATAAATTGATTCTATTATTCCGGGGGCAGGAGCAGCATTACCAAAAATATAATATACGAGAACTCCAGTTATCGCACCCAAACCAAGTATAGATATAAATGCTACTTTTCCAACTGATCCCATCTTGGCAAATTCAGTTAGTTACTGACCCATATTAAATCCTTGATACCAAAGTTAGCGAAACATTTTGCAAATGACTAACTGTGATAGTGAGTGGACATAGTAGGACACTAAATCTGTGGATGCTAACCAACGTAAAGCCCTTTTCAAATACCTGTGAATTCCAAATAACTTTTAATTTGGTTTCCTATTGAAGGATGCTAGATACTAGATTGGCCAACGCAAAATGCATTTCATGCAAAAAAGCTGTAGTATTTCGGTTCAAACCGATGACTCAATGGAATCTGGAATCAGAACAAGGCTATCTTTGTGGAGATTGTTATGAAAGAAAGCTTGCAGAGTATTATCTAACTCCTGATCGTAGGAACCTTACGAAACGATCGGAATAGCAACTCGGAAGTGGCTAGTGCCATAACAGGGACTTAGTTGAGATCACCTGTACGACTTTTGTTTTCTACGTCTAGCACTTGGACCGCCAAATTTCTTTGATTCGGTCTGCCTAGGGTCACCCGCTAAAAAGTGCCGGTCATATTCTGTTATTTTTCTCCTTATCTCTTCACGAATGCTCCTTGACAGCGGATGATCTTTGGGGTCTCTTCCTCCTTTTCCATCTCCAGTAAGAGCTCTCGAAATGGCAACTGCACTAGCGAATGCCTGTCCCATAAATCCCCCGCCATGCACCTTTACGCTAAGATCTATCCTATTTCTTAGTTCTCCTATTAAACGGATTGGGACCAGCACAACTTCTCTGGCTACTTCTGGCTCCATGACTTCTGCAGGAATATTGTTTACCCTAACTTTGCCGTTGCCCTTCGATATAGTGGCAGTGGCTCTACTTGTCTTGCGCTGTCCCGGATAGAGATCTACCTTGTTCATGTATTCTATTCACCCTTCCATCCTATTTGCTTCGCGATATCCCCCACAGTAATATAATAAGACTCGGGTTTTCTTATTCTACACTCTTCAAATACTTTTGGAAATTCGTGACTCAATTTTTCAGGGACTCCAATGTAGACCCTCAATTGCTCGAGAGCTTTGATCCCGCTCGTCTTGCGTTTGGGTATCATTCCTCTGACCATTCTTGTTAAAATAGTGTCAGGTCTACGTGGGTGAAATGGGCCATGAATTGGGTTAGTGACTGAGCTTATCTCTAGATTCTCTTTATACGTCTCTATGGTTTTGTACCTGTTTCCTGATACCATTGCCTTTTCTGCGTTTATTACGGAGACCTTGTTACCATCTAAGAGTAGCTTTGAGATGCGTGAACAAGTCCTGCCTGCTATGCAATTTGATATATCCACAACAATTGTTGAAGTTGTTTGTTGTTTAACCAATTATCTTAACTCCCGAACCGTGAGGATACTTTTCAACAAAGTCAGCAAGAGCGAGGATTTGGCCTCCGGCCTTACTTATCTTCAATGAAGCTGATCTTGAGATTGAATATGCATAGATTATAATTGAATGACCCAAGTTTCCGGCACCTAGTACCTTGCCAGGAACAATAACTACATCCCCGTTTTTCGTAAATTTTGATAATTTATCCATATTTACCTCTCTTCTGTTTCTTCTCGAATTAAGGACTCTTCGCTCTACATCTTTCCATAGAGGAGCCTTTGTCCTCTTGAATGCCATTCTAAGGGTCAATACCGTTTCTGCAATAACACCATCATTCAACATATTATAATGGAGTCTTACTTTTTGAATCCCCAAATAAATGTACTCAATTCAATCATTTAGGTAAGATGCAAAGATGCTACAGTGTCGGCGAAGCTTTTTACCCTTAAATTCAATCTCTGGATAGCAGCTTCAATCGTCTCCTCTGCGGTAAGCGCCCCAGTAGTTTCGACAGTCAATATTGATTGATTCTGTTCTTCTCCATCTGTAACTATTGAGCATGTGGTTGGCTGCCACTTCGCGTGCTTACTCCCTAATCCTAACCTGGCGTAAGCTTCAAACTTCAATTTTTGTGAAGGTGCCAAAATTATGATTGGAATATTACTATTCACTGGCTTAACGATATCATCCTCTGAAGCCAGTTCCCCTGAAGTAACAAGCTTCGTTTTATCATTTGCTTCAGAATCTAATACCAACAATACTCTACATTTTGAGCAACCGAGGGAATTATTACAGTCACATTCCTGCGGCAGAACAAATCTATTCAGATCAGTCCGAAGTGGAATAAGCCCCAATCTATGTGCGATTGCTTCGTCGTGCATTACCGATGAGTTTTCCATCATCACGACGTCATCAATCGCCAGCGTGGGAACCTCACTTATAGAGATCCTTCTTATTGCGTTGACGTATTGTCTAGGAACATTATTAAACCTCAACACTATGCGGTCTTTAGTTTTGCTAACAACATCTAGAGAAGGAGACTGAACCAACTTTTCATTGTAAACGACAGGCTAATAAAATTCTACCGACAAACACAACAAACCCAAGGTACCTACCTATAAGCAATAAACAGTGCCATCTGAATATTACATGTCAGGAATCGAGCTCTGAGGGAGTGTTGGATCATTCACACCTGTCGGGATATCTGAAGATGTTGTATTAGACACGTCAGGAATCGAGCTCTGAGGGAGTGTTGGATCATTCACACCTGTCGGGATATCTGTAGAGGTACCTGTGGTTCCATTGACCATGGGTAATGGAACGTACATAATTGCAGGTAAAATCAGGGCCGCTGCGATCACAGCCGTTTGGCAAGAAATGAACATTACGAAATACTATGTCCTTTCCAAGTGCTTTAAACTTTGCTTTACGACCGAATATCCAAATTTATTATGCTAGATATGATCAGATATTTTCCCGTTCACTGTATAACCTGTGTCAATATTCTGATCAGGAGATATTATCATAGGAACAGAATATTAAGTTAATAGTGAGATTCTAAAGCATTATTATTATAACTATGGCGCATACAGAAAACTAGTTATGTTTTTTATAGTCCCTGATAGGTGGAATGCAGTATAATGCAAAAGTCTAGGATGTTTGCTATATTGCCAGGTGTTGCAATATTGGGTTTCTTGGTCTCTATGAGTGCGGGAACAATAGGGAATGTCTCAGGGTATACCGAGAATCAATCAGGGATAGAGTTCGGTTGTTTTCAGACCGATGAGAGTACAGGTGAATATCTACTCGACGAAGAAGGTAACCTGATCCCCTGTGAGATCGACTCTGGTGACAATGCCTGGATGCTCACTGCCTCTGCACTTGTACTGGTTATGACACCCGCAGGGTTGGCAATGTTCTATGGTGGCTTGGCACGACACAAGAACGCTGTTAGTACAGTTCATATGGTTTTCATTGCTGTTGGATTAGTCACAGTCCAGTGGGCACTTTGGGGGTATTCGCTAGCATTTGGACCTGATGCAACTGGTCACGGATTTATAGGGAATTTTGATTGGGCTGGCTTGAATTACGTATATCATGACGTTCCGTCAGATGTATATGCTACGACAATACCCCATATGACGTTTATGGTCTTCCAAATGATGTTCGCCATAATCACTCCAGCTCTGATTGTCGCCTCATTGGCAGAAAGAATGAAATGGAGTGCTTATGTGATATTCGTGGTTATATGGGCTACCTTTGTGTATGATTTCGCCGCCCATTGGACATGGTCTCTGGGTGCAGGTGGGACTGCAGTGGGCTGGACCGGAGATTTGCCATCGCTGGACTTTGCAGGAGGAACCGTTATACACATTACTTCCGGTTGGGCAGGATTAGTAATCGCTATAATGCTAGGCAGACGACTGGGATATGGAAAGGTTCCAATGGAACCGCACAATATTCCTCTTATTGTGCTGGGCGCTGCGCTACTGTGGTTTGGATGGTTCGGATTTAATGCTGGTTCAGCCGGTGCAGCGGGAACAAACGCGACTAGTGCTTTTGTTGCGACTCAACTCGCAACTGGAACTGCCGCGTTAACTTGGATGCTTATTTCCTGGGCGCATACAGGCAGACCATCAACCGTAGGAGCAGCTTCGGGTGCTGTCGCAGGATTAGTGGCTATTACCCCTGCTTCAGGCTTTGTTGGGCCGATGGCGTCGATCATAATAGGGATTGCAGCATCGCTTGTTTGTTACGCAGCAGTAGTGTTCAAGAATAGAAGAAAGTGGGATGATGCACTTGACACATGGGCCGTTCATGGTATGGGTGGCTTGGCTGGTGCTCTCTTGACGGGAGTCTTTGCCCAGACTATATACACCGACGTAGCTGATGGTCTCGCGTTTGGAAACCCAGAGCAGTTGCTTAATAATGCTATAGGAGCATTTGCAGCATTAGCCTGGGCAGTTGGCATCACCGCTGCTATAATTAAGGTGATGGACGTAGTCTGGCCCGGTGGGATCCGAGTTACACCAAAGGAAGAAGAAGTTGGTCTGGATCTTTCACAACATGGAGAAAGAGCATATGTAACGGAATAACGAACTTCCTTTTTCTTTTTTTCATAATTTGTAGTCATGATTTAGCATAGTGTAGAATGCAAATTTGCTTATGAGATTTAGAGTCTGATCTCCCGAAAGATCGCGAATACTGCACTATACATATAAGCACAGAATTGGTTAAGGATCAAGGATGTATAATTGCCTGAAACTAGGGTTACTATTGTGAGATGGGTGATCGAAGGAAATAGGTTTGAAATCTTGGTCAAACCCGATCCTGCTCTTGATTATAGAATGGGCAGGAGAAATGATCTGGCAAATGTTTTGATATCTGACGAGGTATACTCGGATGCAAACAAAGGGTCAAGAGCCTCCAGTGATAGGCTCTTCAGATATTTTAAGACTAATGACCTAGGCGAAGTTGCTAGGCAGATCCTGCTCAATGGCGAGCTGAGTTTAACTACTGAACAAAGACGAAAAATGGTCGAAGAAAAGAAAAGACAGATTGTCGACTACATTAGCAAGAGTTTTGTTGACCCAAAGACACATCTTCCACACCCTCCGTTGCGAATACAAAGTGCCATGGAAGATGTAAGAATTAGCATTGATCCCTTCAAGAGAGCGGAGGAACAAGTAAAATCAATTATTGATGCTCTAAGAAAGGTCCTCCCTTTGAAATCTGAGATATTGAAGTTGACAGTGATTATTCCTGCGAGTCACTCAGCTCAAGGATATAACGCTGTAAAAAGTTTAGGGAACTTCAAGAGTGATGAATGGCTTGCTGACGGCTCAGTCCGTGTTACATTAGAGGTCAACGCAGGCATGAAAGGTAGGATAATAGATAAGATCAGTTCAGCGACTAGGGGAGCTGCTCAGATAAAAGAAGATCTCTAAACTAAATTCACTTAAAATATAAATCCCATCATGGTTCCCAAATGTCAGAGAGAAATGACAAATAATTGTGCTAAAAACAATTTGACAGACTGGGGGAGCTATTGAAGGTCTATGCAAGAAACTAAGAGAAGATACGTGGTCCCAGGGGATAGGATTATCGATGGTAATTTCCGTCCCCTTTCGAACGTCACCAAATTTGGAAATTCCATTTTTGCAACTAGGATAGGAATAGCCGAAGCCACGAGGGACGGAATCAAGGTAATTCCCTTGTCCGGCGTATACATTCCTCGTGTAAATGATATAGTAATTGGCAAAATTACAGATCATTCTTCCTTGTCTTGGCAGGTAGACATAAGCTCATGCTTTTCCGCTCATTTACCCGCTCAAGATGTTTTTGGAAGGGATTTTTCACCGGCTCGTGATGATATGAATAAGCAACTTGCAATAGGCGATTTAGTTACTGCGAGAATTGTAGCATTTGACAGGACGAGAGATCCTATGCTTACTGTTCAAGATAAGGACCTTGGAAAAATTCCACGAGGTGAATTTCTAAAAATCTCCGCTACTCGTGTCCCTCGATTAATTGGAAAGCGTGGTTCCATGATACAAACAATAGAGCAAGCAACACAGACGCGAATTTTGGTAGGGCAGAATGGTATAGTTGTAGTTACAGGCAGAAATGTCGATGGCACCCAACTCGCTATTAGAGCAATTCGGATGGTGGAGGAAGAGGCACATACATCAAATCTCACTCAGAGGATTAAAACGCTCTTGAATGTTCCTGAACCTCAATCTAATGAAAATGTCTCGGAGTTGCCGGAACCAAGGCAAAATTCAAAAGGTATTCAAGAAACAGAAGAAGAGGTACAGGAAGAATTGGAAAAAGGTGACAAAGAATAATGGTCCAAAGTAGGAGTCTAATAGATGCGCAAGGTCTCAGAACTGATGGGCGAACTATGGATGAATTGCGTAATGTCAAAATACAAGTGGGAATACTTAAAAATGCGGACGGATCCGCGTATATAGAGTTTGGCAAGAACAGGATTATTGTAGCTGTTTATGGACCTCGAGAAGTCCATCCAAAGCACATGGCTCAACCTGATAGATGTGTTTTGAGATGTAGATACCATATGTCGCCATTTTCCACTGATACCCGTAAGAATCCTGCGCCTTCAAGAAGAGAAGTTGAAATTTCGAAGGTAATGAGAGAAGCGTTGGAACCAGCGGTGATGCTTGAGGATTATCCAAGGGCGGCAATCGATGTTTATGTTGAAGTTTTACAAGCAGATGGGGGCTCAAGGTGTGCAGGCATCACAGCCGCATCAGTTGCCCTAGCTGATGCGGGCATAAACATGCGCGATTTAGTTCCCGCTTGTGCAGCTGGAAAGGTTGAGCAGAAGATAGTTCTAGACATTAATGATGTTGAAGATAAGGAAGGTAATGCTGATATGCCAATGGCATATATGCCACATCTAGAACGCGTCACTCTTTTGCAGCTTGACGGCATTTTGAACCAGGAAGAATTTAATGAGTGTCTAGACAAGGCTCTCCAGGGTTGCAAAATGATTTATGAGATTCAAAGAAAAGCACTTATTCAGAAATATTTTGGAAACGAACAGGAGTTGAAAGAAGAGTCTTGAGTTCATCAAAACGTTCAACAATAATAGTAGAGCATCTTCGAAGACAACAGATGATGGAAGCGATCTCGAGATCCAAGAGGATCGACGGGAGGAACCTCGACGAACTGAGGCCATTAGAGATAGAGCTGGGCATAATTGGCAAAGCAGACGGTTCGTCAAGGGTAAGGTTAGGGAATTCGGAGGTTGTTGCCGGCGTTAAAGTGGAAACAGGAGAACCCTTCGAAGGATTGGAGAACAAGGGCGCCTTAATACTGTCGGCCGAGGTCCTTCCCACAGCATCTCCTTACATCGAACCTGGGCCTCCAGATGAGGAAACAATTGAATTAGCCAGAGTTGTCGATCGAGGAGTAAGAGAATCCGAAATGGTTGATCTCGACAAGCTAGCGCTTATCCCGGGAAAGGTTGTTTATACTATATTCGTTGATTGCAGTATCATAAATTATGACGGTAACCTTTTCGATGCATCATCGTACGCTGTAGTCTCAGCACTACTGTCTAGCAGACTTCCGATTTTCGAAGTGCAAGAGGGAGTCGGTGTGGTAGACACTGGCAAGAAAATGGATCCTCCGCTTACAACTATTCCTGTGTCCATAACGGCCGCTAAAATAGGTGATAGTGTAATACTTGACCCGATTGCTGAAGAAGAAGCCTGTATGGATGCAAGGATCACGATAACTACTAATTCTGAGGGTAAATTTGCAGCCATTCAGAAGGGATCCACTGGGTCATTTACAATTGACGAGATCAAACGGACAGCAGAAATAGCAAGAATTAAAGGAGAGGAAGTTCGAACGAAGATTAAAGAGCTTACTAATAATGGTGGCTAGAAGAAAGCGTAAATCAACATCTCTTAAAGGATTAGGAGTCAAATTTGGAGCAAAGGTTCGGAAGCGGTATGGCGCAGTGTATCGAATCCTTAAGAAAAACAGGAAATGTCCGTCCTGCGGCTCCAAGAGGTTTTCTCGGATTGCACTTGGCATATGGCAATGTCCAAAATGTCATTTTAAAGTGGCCTCAGGGGCTTATGATATTAGCACGGAGGCACTGTAGGGCAGAGATTAGATTCTCATTCCGTAAGGATTATAAGAGATCCAGATCCTTGGCAACGGCTGCATTCACTGCCCTTAGTCCGGATACGAAAAACATCTCAGGCGCTAATTCATCTATATCGAAGATTTTTCTTAATGATCACACGATAACAATCCAAGTGGAGGCGAATGATATAGCCTGTTTACGAGCAAATATAAATACGTATTTTAGGCTGTTTCGGTTGTGTGTTCACACCTTATCTGATAGTTAGCGTTATGATTTTATGTTGGTGTTTGTTAAACCCTGTCATATAATGAGTGAACAAGAACTTCCACCTTGGCTGAAGGAACAGGTATCACGCTTCCAGCAGATACAACAAAACTTGCAGGCCATAATTATGCAAAAGCAGCAGGTCGAACTGGAATCGGTTGAGATAGATAGAGCATTAGAGGACTTGGGCAAGGCAGGTCCAGAAGACACCGTTTACAAGAGCGCTGGTCCATTGCTAATTAGAGCAAAAAAAGAGGATATTAGTAAGGAACTAGAAGAGAAGAAGGAGCTTGCGAAAACCCGTTTGATGGTGCTTTCAAAACAGGAGACAAGAGTAAAGGACAACCTGAAGGAAGTTGAAAACAAGATCAATCAAATGATAAGAGGTGCTCAGGGTCCATCTGGGGGAGCTGGGATCGTCGGAGGCACCAGCCCTTCTACCCAATCTCCATAATGATGAAGTGATACCCTCGTAGAGTATCGAAAGATAAATCAAGCACAGACAAAATGAATTTCGGGAAGCTTTAGGCTTCAGTTAAAAACATTAACAAGAGCTATCTAATAGCTATTCGTGGGCGCTAGGATCGTAATTGATGCGAGAGAAAAAAATAGCCAGATCCCTGGGTTGCTTAGTGGACTTGGGGCCTCAGTTGAGTTTTCCCTCCTCAGTGTGGGAGATTATATTGTTTCTTC
Organism: Nitrososphaeraceae archaeon; assembly: GCA_035643435.1. Taxonomy (GTDB): domain Archaea; phylum Thermoproteota; class Nitrososphaeria; order Nitrososphaerales; family Nitrososphaeraceae; genus TH5896. The sequence goes on from DASQQK010000286.1 coordinate 25,234, forward strand.
TGGAACTGCTATTGAAAGGAAAACTATTTCGGATCTTATAAGCTCAATATATGATGGACGTTTGTTCCTACAATGCAACAATTTGATTCAACACTACCCTAGACCGTTAATCGTTATCGAGGGAACGTTGTCAGGAGATCCTCAACAGTATAGCCAAACAACTAACGCAAACATCACGGAACAAATGCCTCTAATTCTTGAGGCCTTTGCACGGGTAGCACTTGAGTTTAGAATACCAATAATACCAACCCCCACTCCCGAATTCACTTCTCGGATAGTTATGATGATCGCGAATCTTGCCCATGCAGATGGATCAACAAACGGTCCGCTTATCAAAAGAATTCGTAAGCAAAATCCTATTTACGTACAACAGTTATCAGTTCTATCTTCTCTGCCAGGAGTAGGACAAAAAACAGCTGTTCGTATGATAAAAAAATTTGGAACCCCTATGAGAACTTTATCTGCATCGGTGGCCGAGCTATCAATGATAGCCGGGTTAGGGACCAATCGTGCTATTCGGATCCGGAGGGTATTAGATTACAGTAGTAGTACGAATGAACCGCAGAACGAAATTCAGAAAACACTCAGAGACTCTAGCACTCTATAGTTAGCTACATTTTTAGGTAAACCCATAACAGTAACTTGTTCCTAATCTGTAGTACCCTACCTTGCCGTTGGTTGCTGGTTAGACAATTTAACAAGTATTTAAAACGAGGTATTTATAGCCCCTACACACTCCACATGACACATGACGAGTTCTTTTGCGTCCAAGCAAAGGATCTTCTATATCTTGCTTGGCGCAGGGATTTCCTTTATTTTAATTGGCTCAGCATCAGCACTTTATACGCTAACACCTATTCAAGTATCTCTTAATGGTACTGTTGCATCAGGTCAGAGTGACACATTAACTCCTAACATGAACTCAGGTAATCCTGTTGTGCTATACGTTACGGGATCTAATTTCAGCATCGAGATTGTGGATCCTGAAAACGAGGTAGTTCGTTCGGCAACCAACACAACCAGCTTTCAGTATAATTTTACAGCCCAAACGGATGGACAGTACTTGATCTCCATAGATAACTTGGGGCGTTCTGATTTGGTGCTTGTTGGCAGCGCTTTCACAAAAGGCAGTCAAATAGCTTTAGGCGGTCAACTCATGCTTATCGTAACTGGAATTATAGTACTGGGACTTGGTCTGCGAGCGAAGCTCAGATAGAATATTCGATGTTACCCATTGGTCATTTCCTTCTTATACGAGCCGAGAACCTTTACAAAGGTTGTCTTCGGCTCTATGACTTTCAAAACATCTGCAACTTTTGTGTCACGAATATGACCCTCGAAGTCTGTAAAGAAATTGTACTCCCACGGCGTTTCTTTCGTGGGACGTGATTCTATCTTCGTAAGGTTGATTCCTCTTATTGCGAATTCAGACAGTATATTCACTAATGATCCCGGTTCATGCCTGACAGAAAAAATGATTGAAGTCCCATCATTCCCTGTTGGATCAGTATCTGCGGGTTCCGTTGATAGCACATAGAATCTTGTAAAATTGTTCTTCCTGTCTTCTATTCCAGTGTCTAATATCTCCATACCATAAATTTCGGCTGCGCGCTTGCTCGCGATTGCCGCTGCTCTTTTATTTTGACCTTCTTTGATCATCTTCACTGCCCCTGCAGTATCATATACTGGTACGGGGGAGAGTCTCCTTTCAGTAATATAATGTCGGCACTGCGCGAGGGCTTGGGGGTGTGAGTAGACTTCCCTTAAGGAATGCGGATCGTTTCCTTTTATCGCAATAAGGCAGTGATGTATTCTTTGATAAGTCTCTCCTATAATGTACAAGTTTGGTTGTAATAGTAGATCATATACCTCATTTACGCTTCCCTCAATTGAGTTTTCGATAGGTACTACTGCATAGTCGGACAGGCCTGACAACAGTGTCTCGATTACTTCTTGAAACGATCGTACAGGCATTGGGGTAGAGCTTGGAAAGAAATGCATGGCAGCAAGCTCGCTATATGCCCCTCTCTCACCTTGAAAAGCGACCTTAAAGACCACCATTTAGGGCCTGAATTGTGCCGAAAGTCTGTTTTCCATAGTCTGCTGTCAATTTCCTTTCTTCGTAGGCTCCACATTCTACACATTTCACTGCATTGTTAACTCTCACCGTATTTCCTCCACAGTTGTAGCATAATGTATAGATTACACCAAAATCCCTCTCTACGATAGTAATGTGAATGTTTGAATTGAGGAGACTAACCACTCGTCCCCTGATAATATCTCCTACCCTGAATGTGACTCTTGACCTCCGGTCTCCCCTTTCCCTAGACCATCCACCATGACCACCTGAAATAGAGATCCCTTTTGTACTTGAAACGGCGGAAAATCCAGAATAAGACTTTACTTCGTTAATATACAAAATTTTTATTGATATCATGCTACCAAATAGCATATCAATATATCCAACAACTATATCTCCAATTTTTGGCAACTTCGGAGTATTTTCTTGCTCAATCCTTACTATGCGTCTCCTCAAATCGTACACCTTGCGTCCAACCGCGCTAGATCGAATACTATCATCATCGACATATGTATTCTTGCCGCTCTCAAATTCCTCTATAAACGCAACCGGATCACCTGGAAAGGTTGGGGTTAGCTTAATCTTCTTGATTGTCAAAGCCATAAGACATTCTGTATTAGAACGTTATAATTGTTACAGACAAGCTCATCCGCAGAAGAATAAATACCATGCCAGTACCGTCGTAGGAATCGCATTGCCACTAACAAACAACCTATTAGTAACTTCTTTACAACCTTAACCGTGGAGTTTATCGAATGGTTCCCATATTATCAGGAAATCAGAGAACAATTTGGCTATAGCACCGAGAAGGACCAAGAAGCTGCAGGAGTCCTATCTTATTTGACTCGTAGAAAGGCCTTAGATCTAAAGGTATTAAGAAAAAAAATTCATGGAAAGAAGGTCATGGTGATAGGTGCAGGCGTCAATCTGGAGGATAGCATTCCATATGTCAAGAGGAACCGAAATTTCACGAAAATTGTGGCTAATGGAGCAGTTCAAGCAGTTTTAGAACATAGCATTAAACCGGATGTTGTGGTGACAGACTTAGACGGAAATCAAATATTTCTCAAAAAAGCTGACAAGTTAGGAGCAGTGATGGTAGTTCATGCACATGGGGATAACATACCGCTTATTACCAAGTTGGTGCCCAAATTCAGGCACGTTATAGGCTCCACACAAGTAATGCCCATGAAAAATGTCTACAATTTCGGCGGATTCACCGATGGCGATCGATCCGTCTTTCTGGCTGAAGAATTGGGAGCGAGTAAAATAATACTTGTTGGCATGGATTTAGGGAATAAGATCGGGAAGTATTCAAAGACCATGGTTCAGGATTCTGAGTTAAAAAAAGCGAAAATGAAGGTAGCCAAAAAATTGCTTACGATGTTGGCAGTTAGAACGCGATCAGAGCTATTTGATACTTCGAAAACTCCGGTTAAGGGATTTACCTATATTAATCCATCTCCTACTTAGTACATGAAATGATTATTGTTACTTGAATGCATCCCCAATCGCTTAAATTCTTAGCTTGATTTCAGATTGGTACAACAAGAGTAGAAGTTAGAATTTGACCCCCTGAAAAGCTATTATATCTTTCATGTAAATGCAAATTAAATTGCCATCCAGCTATTCTGACGATGAAATTAGGAGAGCCGCTGAGATACGTGAGTGGCTTGTTAGGCTGATCTCTGATAAGCATGAGGAGATCGAAAACCTGCGCGCAACTCTTTCCCTCGTCGATAGCATGCTTAAGTCAGGAAGCTTCAAGGCCGCATCTAGCTTGAAAGATACTTACATGCTTGAATCAAATCCAACAAGCAATGGAATATCAACTCATTCGGAGTCCAGGCAGTCTGTAGCATCCAATATTGTGGAAGCTAACGATCAAGCGATTGCAACTGACATAAAACATAAAAGAAATGAATTTAATCCAACAGGTTCCGATCCTCCACGGTTTCAAATGGCAGAAACTAAAGAGCTTTTCCGAGTAAGAGATAATCTACTACTTGCTAGAGCGGAATTTACAGGCCAGTTTGTAGATATCGTCCCTGCTCAGAATATAATGCTCAGTACCAGCACCCCTCCGTTCCGATCCTTTTTCTTGGGCAGAATCCTCGACGGTATGAAGGTTAAAGATGAAGAAAAGGCTCGCAATTTGCAAATTAAAGAGTCAGAATCTTTAACCTATACTGTGGAAGAAGGTGAAAATAGTATAATACGTAAGATAAGGATCAACAACTACCGGGAAAGAGAAAGACTCAACGAGATATTTAACACATGCGCTTGGGTTTTTAGTCGTATGATCGAAAAAGGCTCACGATAGATCATGGATAGAATTATAGTCCTCGACTTCGGCTCGCAGTATAGCCATTTAATCTGCAGGCGGTTAAGGGAAGCGAATGTGTATTGCGAGTTGTTGCCTCATGATACTCCTGCAAAGTTACTTGGGCGAATAAAACCTAAAGGAATAATCATTTCGGGGGGTCCATCTAGTATATATCTAAAAGGGTCCCCCAGGCCCGACTATGGTATTTTTGACCTAGGAATACCTATCTTGGGTATTTGTTATGGACATCAGTTAATTGTTGACAGATTTGGGGGAAAGATAAGAAAATCTACTATTCGTGAGTACGGTAGCTCGAACCTTGTTATAGATGACCATGACGACCTTTTTAGTAACATAGCTGGTAACATAAGATGCTGGATGAGCCACACCGACACTGCTGAACTGCTACCAGAGGATTTTGAGGTTCTTGCTCATACTGATAGCTCTTCTTCAGCAGCTATCGTTAATAGGAAGAAGAAGCTATTTGGAATACAATTCCACCCTGAGGTATTGCACACAGAGAGGGGAACAGAAATTCTTAGGAATTTCTCATTTCGAATAAGTGGGGCAACACCTGCCTGGAACGTGAAAGACTACGTAGACAGAACTATTTCAGAGATTAGAAAAAAAGTGGGAACTGATAGAGTGCTATGCGCGGTTAGCGGAGGAATTGATTCGACCACTGTAGCAGTTTTGTTACATAGAGCGGTCGGAGACAACCTTCGATGTGTATTCGTCAATCATGGTTTGCTGAGACTTGGGGAAGAGGAATTAGTCGTTCAAACTTTTGAACAAGATCTGAAAATACCACTTATCGTGGTCAATGCATCGGAGAGATTTATTACAAGATTGAGAGGAATTAAAGATCCTGAGCGGAAAAGGATGATAATAGGTGACGAATTTGCTCGAGTATTCGCTGATGTTGCAGCTGAACGTGGCCCTTTTCAGTGGCTGGCACAGGGTACTCTTTACCCAGATATCATAGAAAGTGGAGTGTCTCACGGTCCTGCATCCGTTATCAAGAGTCACCACAATGTGAAGGGATTGCCAAAGTGGCTTAATCTGAAGGTTATCGAGCCACTCAGTACGCTCTATAAGGATGAAGTGAAGGGTCTTGCAGCGGCCCTTGGCGTACCTGAGCAGTTACTGAAAAGGCATCCCTTCCCCGGACCCGGATTGGCTGTAAGAATTCTTGGCGAGGTGAATCATGAGAAAATTCGCATAACTAGGGAAGCTAGTAGGATAGTGGAAGATGAATTGATTGCCGAAGGATGGTACGATAAAGTCTGGCAAGCATATGCGGCGGTTGGTGATGATAAGGCGGTAGGTGTAATTGGCGATGGAAGGCTCTATGGATACATTGCAATAATAAGGGTTGTCGATTCTGTAGATGCAATGACAGCCGATTGGGTCAGATTACCTTATGACGTCATCGGAAAAATTAGCAATCGAATCAGCAACGAGGTAGAAGGAGTAACTTGGGTGACTTACGCCGTGTCGAGCAAGCCCCCAGCTACAATTGAACCACAGTAAGAATACAAAATTTAGTGAATTATACGAGTGGTCTTTCATTACTTCAATTAGACGGTCTAACGTCATAACTTTGATCCGCACTCTTCACAATACTTTGAACCTTCTTCATTTGTGTGCCCGCATGCATTGCACTTTGCGATCGCAGCAGATCTATTCTGTGAGTTAGGCTCAATATTGGGCCAACTCTCGTTGATTAGTACGATGTCACCAATCTTGGAGACCTTGGACCAAAGGAATTCAGAAGATTTGTTCTCGTCACTCTTTGATTGATTGTCTACCAAGATGCTTACGTCAACTCTTCCGTTCTCTAGCCTTCTAAGTCCGATCTCCTTTATATTTCCAATCAGCATCGCTTCCGAGTCATAGGCTGGCATGTCTATTAGTGAGTATATTGGAAGAAACTTTCCGTTAGCTAAGGCCTCATGCACTACGTGAATGGAATCAACTGTAGGGTCTTTAGAAGCTCTTGAAGGTGCCTCTTTTGCCGAGGAAATATGTTGACCTGATCCTCCCCTATGATTAAGAGATGGTAGATCGTCTTGAACACTCTGGGGGGACAGAAACTTGCGGTATTGTGCAATCGTGTTATTGCATTTGTTGCATTTGTATTCTCCTTTCTCTTCTAAGATTACCCCCTCCCCTAGATCCTCATTTGGGTTATCATACACAATAGATGGAGGCCCATCAAATTGCTTTTCGCACTTGTTACAATAATATTTCGAGAGCCTCTTTTCGTCCAGCCTTCCAACACCTGCTAGAAAAAGCTCAGGCCCTCCTAGGTTGCCTCTTTTTTGTTCTTCCTCTGTTATTTTTGCTAGAACATACCCTCCGGATCCACGAAGTTTCTTTTCTTGGTAATCGTTTCTGGGCGTTTCGCTTAGCATGGATAAATATTAAATGGTCTGAATATAAAAAACTTGTATTGAGCTTTTTCACTAGGTTGAACAATTAAAATGGGCATCCTATTCATAGCGGTTCAGTTTCCGTATCCCTTATATTTCTGTGCTTTCTAAGATATGTCATCAAAAGCGGCGGCAGATCTGTCAAGTATCGGAATACTACTTATCATTTCTTCCGTGCATTTGTGCAGGAAAATAATAGTGAAAAGAAAGATTGGAATCAACGTTTGAAGAACTAGGAGTAAGCCCACCTCTAACAAGGGCATTGGATGAAATAGGCTTTGCTAAGCCATTTCCCATTCAAGAAGCATCAATACCATTTATTTTGCAAGGGCATGATGTAATTGGTCAGGCGCACACTGGAACGGGTAAGACGGCGGCTTTCTGTTTGCCTGTTTTATCTCGTCTCAAAAGTAATGGTCCAGTTCAATTTTTGATATTAGTACCCACACGGGAACTCGCGGTTCAAGTCACCCACGAGATTACAAAATATTCCAAGTATACTGCAATTCGTGTAGTATCCATTTTTGGAGGGGTAAGTATCGGTCAGCAACAGTCGCGATTGGAGAAAGGAGCTCAGGTGGTTGTCGCCACTCCAGGCAGACTCATTGACCATTTGAAGAGGGGAACCATCGAGCTGGACAAGGTGAGTCACGTCGTTCTTGATGAGGCCGACAGAATGCTAGATATGGGTTTCATTGATGACATAAGGTTCATTCTTTTCTATATCAATGAAAAGCATCAAACCTGTCTATTTTCTGCTACTATGCCTCCTGAGATCATTCGCCTTGCAGAAGAATATATGACTAATCCTAAACATGTCCGACTTAACGAAGAAGAAATCAGTCTCGATACAATAGATCAATCATATTTAGTTACTCATGAAAGGCAGAAATTTAAGCATCTTTGCGAACTGATCAAAAATGAAAATAAGAAACAGATGATCATATTTGCTGCTACAAAACAACGAACTCATAGATTAGCTAATGATCTGAAATATACAGGCTTTAAGGCTATCTCTATACATGGAGATTTAACCCAAAAGCAAAGAGAGCTGGCAATGCATAGGTTCAAGGCAGCGAAGGAAGATATACTCGTTGTTACTGACATAGCTGCTAGAGGCATTGATATTCCAGCCGTCAGTCATGTGGTAAACTACGATGTTCCGGAGGATCCGTTGGTTTATTTTCACCGCATCGGAAGAACTGCTCGGGCAGGCGGCAGCGGTAAGGCTGTCTCGTTGGTTTCTGTGGAACGACTAGAAGACTTCCAGAGAATTATAAATCGCACGGACCAACCCATACGCAAGCTAAATTTTGAACTAGGTATAGAAGTTCCTGTCTACGAGGGAAGGAACCATCGCCCATCACACTCGGGAGCTAGGTGGCACAGACCTTCCAACGGTTATCGAGATAGAAGACAAAATGATCAAAGAAAATATAGCAAAGCGATGACCAATTCTCGGTACCATCGGAGATACAGCAGCGGCTTTCATCAGTAGTCCGATCAGTTCATTTTTTTGAACTAGTATTGCATTACAGTATCAATAGACTTCGAGTTAGATGTAACTGGCAGGAAATGACTATCCAGCTGATTTGATGTTCTGTAATCAGATTCATCTGTGTGACGGTAACTATATATCTAAAAATTGATGATATACAATAAATGCATCAGGATGATAATGATTCTTTTGTGAAGATTGCTGCACTCATTGGAGGTGAGGAATATCTGAAAGTTGCACGTGCCCTCTTGCATTCAGAAGATGCAACAGATGAGGAGATTGCTGCAGCAACAGGTCTTAGGATTAATATCATTAGAAAAGTACTATATGATATGTTTGGGAAGGCATTGATTACTGGCATTCGTGTAAAGGATGAGAAAAAAGGTTGGTTCGTATATAGGTGGAGAGCGAAAAGGGATCAAGTGGACAATTTCATCGATAATCATAAGAAAAAAATCCTCGATCGGTTACAAAAACGACTTGAATACGAAGAATCCTCAGAGTTCTACCATTGTGGGAACAACGATTGTTCATATGTCAAATTCGACCTTGCGGTAGAGCAGTTCTTCAGATGCGGTACATGTAAGGAACCGTTGAACATGATTGATAATAATCAGGTAAAGGAGGCCTTGCGACACAAGATCGAGGAAATTATTTCAGACATCACACCAAAAAACTGACAGCCTAATGGTACATATGCCGGCTCTAAACCTGCCAGTCAGAATCGCAGCGGTTCAATGTAGATACGGGAGTTCATTATGCAGTAAAGTGAGCAGATATCTACCAGCTTGATGAAATTGAACCGTGGAATCTCTTCATAATAATGCGTTGCTGTTATTCAAAAGAGCCCCAAGGAATAGAATTACCAACGACAATCCCACAATCACTCTTCCTAAGAGTATGATTCTGGATCTTACAGGTTGAATGTAAGAATAGGGTCTGCCACTCATAATCCTGTTTTCTGTTTCAACATCTATAGACCTTATGTGGATTACATAGATTATCATCGTAACTATTACGAAAATGATCTTGATAAGCAAAATAATGCCATATTCAGAATCTAATAACGCATCTGGCTGCAAGAGAAAAGCGCGAGAATTGTAAATTCCTGTTATTATCAGTATTATAAATGCTGGTAGTGCTATTCTGTTGAATCGCCTCCCTATTCTTAGCATAAGGGCAAGACGGTCTGCAGGTGAATCGGCAATCGTTCCTAACATGGGTGCCAAAACCACCCCTAAGAATAACGATCCACCCACCCATATTGATGCACAGGTTAGATGGACCCAAAAAACTAGGACCTCAGTTAGTGCCATTATGAAACAGAGATTGACTCTAATACTATTATTCGTATTGTCTTAGAAAAGATTTTAATGCACTTTTGATTAGCATAAATGCCAGGATGTTTTTTACGAGACGTAGAGCCATTCTCATTGGCGTTGTTGCGGCGCTAGCTGCAGGTATCATTTTTACACCACTCATCTTGACACTGACACTTCCACCTGATATCAATGTAGTAAAGATTAACCTAGAAAATGTTGAGGTCGCGAAACCCTCTCCTGAAGAAGAAACATCGAACATACTTACTCTTAACGTATTTTTTAAAGTCGATAATCCCACTGATAAGACTTTGACAACCTCAAAAATCGATTACACTCTTTCTGCTAACGGTGAGTCTCTAGGCAGCGGACATGTCGACTACGTAGATATTCCTGTACATGGACGACCACAACTTCTGTCGGGAGGGCAAGCTACAATCTCGTCAAAGTTCGAAATACCACGTAACGATCCAAGTCTTGCACAACTCAATGTTGGAAATCTCTCTAGCTCTGACATAAATTGGGAGGCTGAAGGGACTGCTGATATCGAGTCTGGATTTGTCACAACTCCATTGGCCTTTAAGGACGAATTTCGGCGTTCTTTATAACATCCATCTTAGTGCATGAACCCTCCTTAAATTTCATACTTCACACATGGAATATCAGACTGAAGGCAAATATCCTCTTTTAATATCCTGTTTTGGCTAAAGCGTTGTTGAAATATAGATCCTTGTCGATCCTATTCACACCGGCTGACTAGGCTCGATATGACGCTGATGATTCAACGTCCTACTAAAACTCGAGAGCACCCACTCTGCGATCCACGTACACTTGGCTGGACTGTACTGGCTCGTATCATCTTCAGACGAACATAAATGTTGATAATTACAACTGAAGCATGGGGCCCCCTCAACGCTATTTATCTCCACTTGTCTTTTTCCAATCTCGGACACAGCAGGTTTCTTTACTATCAGCTTGTACGTCCACCTGCCATTGTAAAGGATTTTTTCCCTAGAGATAAGAGCCTGTTTTTCCAAATTCCCGACGAGCCTTGAGCCATCTCTGCTGTCTAGAGAGAAGGTCTTGCAAAGTTCTGTCTGGAAGATTCCATTCTCGCCACTTCGAGAGATGGTTTGGAGTGCCTGCTCGACCAAACTATTTCTAGTTTTAACTGATATTTTCATAGGAGTAACTATTTCTGATGGCAAAATATAATTTATTATTATCCTATCTAGATATAAAAATCTTCATGCTTATCATGATCTTTTTGATTAGGTAAATGAGATTTCGGCCGGTTCAATATGACCCTATATTATACTAGTCTATTCTGAAACCATAATATGCTTACTACAACGTCAAATGTGAAATATAATTTAGTGAATAGATTTATAGTACCTTGATCGGTAACTTTACGATTCGCGATGATGAGAATCTGCGATAGCGATGATATAAAGGATGATTCATTGCATGTTTTCACAATTAATAGGAAGGACATCCTCGTAGGAAGAAGAAATGGAAGATTATTCGCATGTAGTAATTCCTGTCCTCACAGAGGAGCATCCTTATCAAAGGGACATTTTGCTGGGAATAATATTGTATGCTATATGCACGGATATGAGTACAATATTTTCACGGGCTTGTTAGAAAAAATGAAATCGTGGAAGAAGGAAGACAGCTGGATGGAGCAGAGTCCAAATTGGCGAACGTCAGGCAATTTGAGGTTGTATAAAATTGATGAGCTCGACAAATGTATTTTTGTAGACTCAACTTAACAGGATAATGTGAAAAAAACACGGTTATGGATGATGGTGTACTCCGAAATTACTAGCACATTTTTTCCCGCTTTCTAATAAAAAGATACATTAGCTATTGGAACTATTTACTTGGCTATTGATTAACCAGAGAAAGTAAAAGTGTCTGGATGAGTGAATGCTAAAGACCTAATATCTATTTAACAGAACCATCTGATATACAGTTACTTGGGAGGGGAACATATATACCTCATAGATTCTTATCAGATATTCAGAATCATCTGGGTATCTGAGCGCCTTGATCAATGACTGTAGTCCATTAATTAGATGAAGTCTATCAAAATCTTCTCTCATATAAATGAAATATCTACATGAAAAAATCGAAATGATTTTAAAATCAGGATTTGCGAACATTTTATTTATGTGTATGACGTATTCACCCACCACTCTTTGAATCATGGTACGAAAGAGAATCTATATTACCGGTAAAAGTGGAGATTCTTGGTATCAGCTACCTCCCGCTACGCGAAGGAATTATAAGAGTATTCTGGTAAAAAAGTATGGATCTAGGTGCAATCCTGGCCATGACTTCTCAATTGTACAAGGCATGGACCACAAATATTCTAAGTTTGGCTGTGGTAAACATTTCCCTGTTGCATTGCTTACAGTAGATCACATAGTTCCTATATCCAAAGGTGGACCAGTCCTTGACATCGGAAATATGCAATTATTGTGCTGGCGATGTCATCGGAGGAAGACCATAGTACATGACATGATAGACGCATGATCTCCGTATCGAATGAATTTACTGAATACTACTAGAAGTATTGGCGTTACTTTTTCAATCCTCTAACCACAGACAACAACAAGATTTAATTTAAATAATCGTAGGAGTCTAGTACGATCTTGCCTTGAACAGGTTAAATGCGAATGGTGGGGTGGCAGAGCGGCTATGCGTTCGCCTGCAGAATCGAGTGTAGCAAGCGAATCTATAAGGGTTCAAATCCCTTCCCCACCTTTAGTCAAAAATCCCAGTATCCCTCGGGTAGGTTTAAAATTAGTTGATTCGAAACTCGCGACGGGTTGCGTTTATTGCTAAATTAACCAGAATATGAGTGATTTCTCGTGAGCATAAGGGATTATCTCGGAGTGTAAATGGTATCCAACTCCATACTACATAGCTGAACCCCAATTGAAAGGGATAGTCTGAGTTGGTATCGCGATCGTCATTCCTTAACACTCATCCAGATCCGATAAATGTTCGTAAAGTATAGATATCCGCAAAAAGGTAAAATGTGTTGCTCTGATGTACGAAGAGGATACCTCAATCACCATTGGAAAGCCGCAAACCGAACTCGATGACCCAATAAATAGCCTTCTAGTTGTGACCAATAAGCTAGCAGATCTTGAGAGCCGAATGGATTACCAAAGCGCTGAAATAGAGGAGATCCAGGATAACCTGCGCAATATAGTCAGCCTACTCGAAAAGTTAAAGAAATAATACGTCGTTGTAAATGATCATCTACCTTTTAGAATATTCTGATCTGGCTGAAGGATTAGCGAAAGAATTATCCCTCCGAGGCCAGTCTATTTAGGAGATGCGTAAGGTTACAATCCAAGCCCCCAGTAGAATTGCGACTGTCATAGAAGAAAAATTGAGAAGGAGATATGAAGTGAAGGTAGAGGTGCTCCCTGATAATCCCAAGACAGTCTGTAAGATTATGGCAAGGAAAAATCGAAAGTGGATTACGGTCTGCAGCTTCGCTTCGGACGAAAACATGCAGGATATTATTACGATGTTTGAAGTTAATTTACAATTAAGAAAGTGATCGCAGAAGACGAAATCTGCTCATCAATCTATTAATATCTGTACTTATTTAAGATAGGTTGGATTAAGATGCCTATATGTATAGGGGGTTCAAGTATGCGGATAGATGCCTATCTGTATAGGTGTGTTTCAATTGAGTAATAGATGGGACGAAGACAAATTTCAGGAAGACGGTCTTCGTAGTAAAGTGCGAAGAAATTATATAAAAATTGCAAAGGTCGGTATAGCAGTAGGCTTTATTGTCGTAGCCGTGGTTGTATTGTCAGTATTCCTTCCAAGGGCTGGCGTAAGTATCGAAATAATAGAGCGAGAAGGATTGATTGGTTCGGTAACTGCAAAAATAAATAACAATAACTTCGATTCTCTGAACAATGTAGTGGTTAAGTTTGGAGAGAACGGATCTCCCCAGAGCTTAGGAAATATTGGTCCCTTTGCATCTGTGTTTTCTTCTCCAAATCCAAGTGAATTGGAATTTGATCGTATTATTCTAACAGCAAATGATGGAGATGTTCGAGTAGTGAAGTACAGGAACCAATAACTCGCTGTGACAGATCTTCGTAACATACCTATTGATTCTGCCTTGAGCTGATGTTAACAACTTTCTCAGAATCAGTATTTCAAAACAAACTTCCATATCTCTAGAAATATTACGGTGGAAAGTATTTGCAAGGTTTGTTGGACTACTACACTGTTATCTTTCATCAGAATACACCATGCACAAATTTTCCTAAGGCAAGTGCTTGATACCTCATGCTTACATATAGAGCTATTGCATTCCTCATTTAATTCTTGACTGAAATTATCTGTTTGACAGGCTTACTTGTGACTTTAATTCCTTTAATCTCGTCCCTAGATAGAGGCACGATGTAAATAGGGAAATTCCTATGATCATGATTATGAGGCTAATTAGAGCTGCCCTTAATGAGAATAATATTACTCCCAATAGGATCAACTTAATTCCAAAGGCAAAAGCCCAATTGTAAGAAAGCGGTCGGATTCCATTCGACTCGATTGAACGATTAGCTTTTGCATCACTGGGATCTGAAGGGCATAGTGGTGTCCGCCTCATGGATTCGGGTTTAGAATTTGAATGAATGACAGCTGATCGCTGGTTGAGCGTCACCCGTCAATTTCCATAAAATCAAGATCGAGATGCGTATTTAGGAGTAAATACGCAAGCTCAATCATTTTTGAGTTGTTCAATTCAAAATACTATGCTCTTGTTATTAGAGTTATTAATGATCCAGTTAGAGGATGGCCGGGGAGGCTATCCATTACTATAATCACATTTTTACCAGATAATTATTTATCTAATTGTGATTGTCTAGTCTCTAGGTGATATGCGGATAGCAGTTGTCCAAATGAAGTCAGATGTAGACAAGATACGGAACTTGGAACAATCAAAGGACTACATCAAAGATGCTCGCCGTAAAAAAGCAGATGTCGTATGCTTTCCCGAATTTCAAATGGGTTTTTCTCCGTCAGATCAAAAGCAGAATGAATTGCGAGAGATTTCTGAAGCGGTAAATACTGGCAATTTTGTGAAGTCATTAAGGCGATGCGCAAAAGAAAATACAATTGATATTATAATCACTACATATGAAAAATCTGCAACCAAGAACAAAGTCTTTGATTCTGCTCTTGCTATCAGAAAGGACGGTGCGATCATAGCTCGATACAGAAAAATTCATTTATACGATGCTCTGGGTTTTAGAGAATCAGATAAATTTCTTGCTGGAAATAATATTGAGAAACCTTTTCAATTCGAAGCTACAAGAATAGGCCTAATGATATGCTACGATATACGTTTTCCTGAGGTTTCTAGGATACTGAGCGTACTTGGCGCAGAACTTCTAGTAATCCCTTCGGCATGGGTGTATGGAGTTATGAAGGAAGAACACTGGCAGACTTTTACAAAAGCAAGGGCAATTGAGAATGGAGTCCATGTAATTGCACCTAACCAGGTAGGAAACATATATACTGGTAGAAGTATGGTAGTAGACCCATTTGGCACCGTCTTGCTAGACTTGGGTAATAAAGAAGGGATGGCGGTAGTGGAATTAGAAAAATCGGATATCATAAAAGTGAGAAGAAATCTACCTCTACTGAAGAACAGAAGAACTGATGTCTACAAGAAAAACCTATTTGCGTTCACACGTCACTATACCCGTAACATGATGTCCTCACCAACCGAATATAATCGCAGTAGTAAGAGAACATAATTCAAGAATCACAGCTTACCTGATATGATTTGCCGTTGATACGCGTCTATTTATTTTCTTCCATCTTGATCAAAGAATTGTGTCTGCTCTCTGATCTGTTGAGCAATTGGGTTAGGAAAATAAGTCTGGATGAAGAAAGCTACTGTGATAACTAGTATTAAAATGGTCAACGCAATAATTGAGGTGAGAGTATTTCCCGAGAGCATGGTTCTTAACCTTAGTATTGGAGGAATATATGTATTCCACTTGAAGACAACTAGATGTATTCCCGCTAAATACATCTGAAAGTCGTACTGCAGAGATAATGCAATGGGCTATGGGAATACCTGCTCACCACTGTGTCTGTCAATGATTCTAATAGCCTTTGTAGGACAGGTTTCTGCCGCAGACAATATGTCTTCAAATGGAGCGCCGTCTTCTGATTCAATCCTAACTTTGGGATTTACGATCTTGTTCTTTTCCAATACAAATACTTTAGGTGCTAATACTTCACAGCTGCCAAAGGCCATACATAACGAAGGTTCTACTAATATGTTGAAGCGTGCATCTGACCTGGGGCTTCTTCCATCATCCTCAACTATTGACTCGTCTGTTATTACTGTTGGATCCTTTCTTATTCTTGCGCTCAGTCTATCCCCGAATCTCTCGTACCTCCATTCATTGTACCCTTCCGTGGTATTTTGATTTGTCTGCTGATTGGGATTAACTGTGGACCGGTGGGAATTTCTGGGCTCCGCTGAGGGATTTCTGAAGCTATCACGAGGTCGCTGACTTTGCCCTGATACTCTGGTTTCGGCATATGTGTCAATATTTCGTATAGGGCTTAATGCGTCATACTGTTTCCTCTTGTCTTTATCTGAAAGAATTTCATAGGCTATGTTAATTTCCTTAATCGTGTCTTCTGCATGGCTTGATGAATTTCTATCAGGATGATGCTTTTTGACCAGTCGACGATATGCCTTTCTGATCTCGTGGTAGCTAGAGCCCTCTGAAACGCCCAGTGTTTTGTAATATCCTAAGTGATCCAAGTATGCCTAATATCCATATAATCTGTCTGTCATTTATATCCTAATCTGCGCAATTTACTTCAAGATTGCTTATCAGAAGGATGATTTCCGACAGCATTGGGCTTAGTACTGGCACCAAACTTAGGCATAGATGATGAAGCCAGGAGTGGAGTTTGATTTTGAAACAGAATCATTGTGCCATCTGATCTAGAATCCTGCTAATGATTTCGCTATTCCTATCCGCATAAACAGGTGATTCGATATCTAACCAATCTGTACTCTCATCAAGACTATAGGAATAGAGGTTGGCACCTTTCGGGGGCAGGTATGCTAATACGTCATGTGACAAATTAAAGCTACTCCTCAAGGTAATGGATTCTTGTTGTTGATGTAAATATTCGAATATTCTTTTATTAAATAGATAAATCCCCAGCGCTTCGGGGGATTCCAGTTCAGCTACTGGTTTTTCAATAAATCCCTCTATCTTGTTGTAGTCATCAGGTTTGACAATCACTCTCCCCGTCTCTTCATGTCGACGCTTCCTTGTTACTAGAATCCCTGTGATTTCCGTCCCGCTTTCTAGGTGCAATTTCAACGTATGATAGTAACCGACCAATTCCGTCAGATCTAAAGCACATAGATTATCCGCAAACCATACAAGAAACGGTTCGCTACCGCTCTTTATCGAATCCTCTGTTCTTAAAACTGCTCCTCCAGTACCATTCTTTTTGTCCTCAATGAAGGAGATCTTTTTGAGGATTATGCTCCCTTTTCCTTCGAAATAGTTAATAATTTGCTTTCCAAAAGGATCGAACTCGCATACGATAATAATTTCATCTATTATTTCGAATCGAACAAGATATCTTACGACGTGATCTATGAGAGGTCTTCCTTCTATAGGAATCATTGATTTAGGAACAAAATTACTAAATGGCCTTGCCCTTGTTCCTCTACCGCCTGCAAGCAGTACTACTTTCATGATTCATCCTATCTGGCAACAGACTTTATCAATTTTCGCGATATTAGGGAAAAAGTTAGATCTCACGTTATGCATTGTAGTATTCATTCATTCATTGTAGACATGGCAATACATCAACTTTACCTTAGTGGCAGAAACTTTAACTAAGTTTCTTGCCCAAGAAGTTCTCAGTATTCAAAGCGATGGTTTCAATTGTTTCTGAATATGGTATATCAAGAGTTTCTCCCACAGCCATAGCTACTGTTACCAAAGAAGATGTTGGCAGTGCAGGTAAATCTAAAAAACATCTGGGATACCGAACAGGACCATCGGTCTCAATAAGAATTTTATCTTTGTCAGTATTTTTCAGAAGCACTCGCTTGTCCTTCGAAAATACCAAAGGGGGGCCGTATGAGACATACGCGCCTATGTCCATTAGAATGCGTAATTGCTTCTTATTACCAGAGAACCAATGGAAGAGCAAGCTCATCAAGTTATAAGATTTTATTAAATCCACAATATCGTTCAGAGACTTTCTAGAATGAATAGATACTGGCTTATTCCATTTTTCTGCAATGCTCAGCATAGCTTGAAATACCTGTTTCTGTTTTTGATACGAGTTCCCTTTTGTTAATGTGTATGCAGGATCGAGTCCGATTTCACCTATCCCCCCAATCAAATCAGAATATTCGGAATGAATTTCGATGAACTTCTCGATATCAGCTTCGTGGGCGAATTGCGGATGAATCCCTATAAATTGAGTTACTATGTCATTGTTTGATTGGCCAAATGATTTAATTCCGTTGATAGCGGAAGCTGCATCTACTGTGACCGAACACACATGCATATTCATTTTTCTAATGCTCACCAATATCTCATTTAAATATGAAGTAAATTCAGGATCGGATAGATGAACATGAGCGTCGCAGAGGGGGGGGATATATTCTCACCCTTTGTATTGTGGTTAATCCCTTCTTATCAAGTTTACATCTTACATGTCTTCGTCTAAGCGTTGTGAAAGTTACTCACGAACTTACGACTCAAAGAAAAACAAGTTCCTTCATGTTTCGTTTCACATTCTTAGCACGGTCCTAGTAGCCAGACGAATATCCTCGGGTTTTATTGTTTTCCTGCCGGCATGTAGCGACAACTCAACTGCGCTCTTGGCAATTTTTTCAGCTATTTGTTCCAGCACTATCCGTAGTTCGTTAGCGGCATCATCGCTCACCCTCTCCGCACCTGATTTTCTTATGATACGTTGCATCCCAGCAAGGCCCAATTCAGGTCCAGATGAGAACATAGTTACGTGTTAAATCCGAAACTGCGAGTATATTTTCAGTGCTGTCAAATAGTTTAAATCATTTTGTGTTCTTTTACGAGCCGTAATAGTGATATGATTGAAATTATGTCGGTAGATGGAAGCGTATCAGCTTTGCCGATCGAATAGTGTTATGTGGAGTAAGACCAATGCCGAAGATAATTGTAGTCAACGACCGGCTTGTCAGCCGAACCATGCTGCCAAGATCAATTTCATCTCGAAAAGGTGAAAACGGGATAATGCTCGTAGTGGGAGCGAGCAATTTATACCATGGTGCCCCTTTACTCAGTTCGATGGCCGGTCTCAGATCTGGGATCGACCTTGTTTATACCGCAGTACCACAAAGAAACGTTGTGGCCTTGAGGTCATACTCTCCAAATATTATTGTCATTCCCTTCCCACATGATTCGTTGGGTGTTACTTCTGCAAAGGAAATCCTCCGTGTTCTTCCAAAGAAACCAGACGCTGCTGCCATAGGAATGGGATTACACATAGCCGAGATCAAGGGACTCAGTCACCTGATTAATGAGCTGAAAGGCATGAGAACTAAACTCCTACTTGATGCTTCTGCTTTGATCCCAGATGTTCTAAACCATATTTCAGGAACAAATTCAATTATCACTCCACATCTTGGAGAATTCAAACGTGTGTTCTCGATGGAAAGCTCTATCCAATCTTTAGGACAGAATGCTAACCTTAAGATATTGAAATCAGCGGTGGTTGATATGGCAGAAAAATATGGCATCACTATAATCCTGAAGGGTGAATATAATGTGATAGCTAGTGCCGGAAATGTATCAGTGATTAAACGCAGTACTCCAGCGATGACTGTGGGAGGGACTGGAGATGTTCTGTCAGGACTGGTAGCGGGTCTTCTGACCAAATTGGATCCTTTTTATGCCTCTATTACAGGTATTTACATAAATGGTCTGGCAGCATTGCAGGGCTCAAAAAGGCTAGGTTTGCATCTCGTCGCATCTGATCTCATCGATAACTTGCCTTATGTAATGAAAAAATTTGACAAGACTAGGTAGCTCTAGTCTTATGAGTCAATTGTTATTTATGATTTCTGAATAATTCGTGTGTAATCAATCGAATGTTGCTCCTTCTGATACAGCTTCAACCCGAGTAAAATATATAATTGAAAAGACTGAGTAACTTAATATGGGAATATCCAATGAGTAATCAGCGCATCTATGATCTTTATTTAAAGTATAAAGAAGTTTTGTATTTTAACAAAAATCTAATAATTGCAGGAATTTCGTCTCTCTTGGTCGGGAGTTTAGTTACCCAGCTATATTCACAGACAGGAGGAAGCAACCTGGTAAATTCTTTTGTCTCAATAGCTACTGAGTATAGCGTATTCTTTCCCATATTTGGAGTGCTTTTCTACGTCGACAATAGAAAGAGGTATCTAGATCCGGTTACGAAAAAGAGAGATTCCCGTAAGCTAAGGAGCGATATAAAGAAGTTAATAGCTACTTTTTCAGTCTCCGAAATAATTTATTTTACGTCAAAAGTTCTGATCCTTTATCAGCTTCTGCAGCTAGCTATAATATCTCCATATCAGACAGCAATTCTAAGTACTATGCTGTCATGGATGCTGTCCGCTATCACCATTAACATCATGATTAGAATAGTAAAGCTAGTTAGAACCAATTAGTATTTGGGTAAGGCCCCACATCTGTCAGGCATTGTGATTACATCAATACTCCATCTATGTCAGAAACCAGCATCAATCGGGGAGTCTGGTTTCATAATTTCTCGTAGAAGGGTAGTGGCGTAGGATCCCTTAGGCAATTTGAAACTGATCTGCAGAGATCCCGTATAATTAAATCCTTTACACCAAAGAACCGATTGTCTGAATCCCCCACTAACGCTAAGTTCATGCATATCTCGTATGTAGAAATCTCTTGGAGCCAGACCTTCCTCTTTGAGTATTTTTTGTGATGTAGATTCGAATCGTCCTTTTCCAGCCTGAAACGAGTATCCTACAAGTCGTAACGCCGGAAGCACTGTAGAAGGGGTATCGGTGCTGGCGTTTAGTTTCCTAATCTTTCCAAGTACATCGTTACCTTCAATCTCAAAGCACAAGTCGCCGTCACAGCACTTCGTTATATCTTCCCCATAAGACAGTAATTCACTTATACAAAGGTTGAATATATAGGCTTGATAGGCTTGAACGTACAACCGTCTAATTCCTATAGGAATCGTTCTTAATGCACGAATATAGTCTCTCTTATGTAGTAACGACCGCACTACTTCTCTTTCAATATCCATACCCTTGGGCAATAGATCCATGAGTTTGTTGTAGTTACTTGGGTCAGACAACTGTTCCCTAATCTCTCTGCTATATGTGGTATCATATTTGGTGGTCTCAGTTAGTAGCAATTCAGAAGCTCGCCTAAAATTCCTCTTGAGTATTTCTTTTCCAATTTTGTGTGTTACCATTCTTTCACTTCCAAATCTCTGTAGACCGTAGAAATTAGCTATCTCATCTATTTCAGGCAAGAAACTGGCCAGACCTATATCCTTGGGTTCAGATATTAGAACAGTAAATTGATTTCCCCATAAATCAGATTTTGAAAGGAGGGTACGACTGTATCCTATAAGACAAATTTCAGTATGAAAAGTCTTGGCCCTTGGAGGGAGATATCTTCCTTTCTGAACCGTAGTAGCAAATTGCATTGTGTTCGCCTTGGCATCCTTTATGCCCAGGACTCTTAATTCTAAGTTAAGTTGGTTGCGTATTTCGATGATAGCATGATTAGAATCTATATTATACTTCCTTAGAACAAAAACCGGAAAGTGGTGGGTGGATGTTAGGCTCCTAGACAAGCTTTCAAGGTATTGTTTGTTCAAGATTTCCCTTACCAGAAAACTCTTTGAACTCTGTTTAATCCTTCCACCAATACCATGAAAAGAAGTACAATAGTGCTTAATACCCGCTTGCTGGTCAATCAAAGGAACGGCCACCTTCAGAATCCAAAACCTCGCTATATAGAAGATCTCAAGCCCTCAACTCGAGCTAGGTTTCTGACAAATCAATTGATAACAGAACATTCTTTTAGCTACGATTCTTTTGCATCTAATTTAGCACATTTATAATATATCGTCCCATCGATAGTGACATCTTCTATTCTTATTGAACGGAGGTTACCAACCCTATTAGCCTTTCTATGTACAATAATTCCAGATATATTGCTGATAATTTCTTGAAAAGACAACTTTAGCATTAGGTAGTTAATATCTTCTTCTCTAATTCCCGTAAACTCTGCGATTTCCTTGACTGAGAATGCCTTATCACTATTTCGACATAAGAAATCTACTATGATTCGGTTTAGATCTTTATGAGCTTCGAATTCTGATGCATCGATAGGCGGAGGATTCATTACCCTGCTAGATAAATTGATACTTATATAACCGAATCTATTCCTTCTCCTCAAATCCTACTCACCCACTTTTTTATGCTCAAATATGAAGGCAACATTAAAATGAGTTACAAGAAAACCTACATATCTATTCTATCCAGCAACTCAACAACTTGTTCAAGACTCGGTGACTCGGCAGAATGACTACGAACGTAAAGCGAGGATGCAGCGTTCGCGAACATTAGTCTGTCTCTAGGATCTAGACCCGCAAGATATGCAATAACATCGGCAGCATCCCATACGTCTCCCGCTCCAGTTAGGGTTTTGATTTCGCTTCTGATTGCTGGAACTATTTCGCTATCTTTACCGTTTGACCAAGCTGATCCTAATTTGGTATGAACATCTATACTTATTCCGATTCTGCTAGATAGCTTCTGTGCTGCGTCTTTAATCTCTTGTCTTGAGTACGATTGCCAGGGTAACAAAGTGCCTAATCCCAACGATGATCCAAGCATATTACATTCATTCTCGTTAATGCTTAGCACATCTACGTCATTTGATAAGAGAACAAGGATTTCAATAAATTCTTCGATCCTGGGTTGGAAATCAGCTGGATCTACGAAGTGTATAGCCTTTGGAGAGCTTTCAAAAACAAATTTCATTAATTCAGTTCCCTTTAGATTGCTTGCCCAATTCGCTACAATGACTGCGTCCGCTCTACGTAGTATATTCAAATGATCCTCTGTGTTCACTTTTCCTTTGCCAAATTCAGCATTATCGCCGACATCACTTAGCATTATATTCACCTTAGAATCGTCCCCTTCACAAAATTCTATCGAAGTAGTCTTTCCTTGTATCCCGTCAGAAATCATAATTTCTACATTTTCTCCGAATTTTTGAAATGTCGTTTCGATCACAGATCTAGCAATGTCATCTCCTACGGTAAAGAATGCTACCTTTCCCCCTAACTTAGCAATACTATAAGCAATGTTAGCAGCGTTCCCTCCTTTTCGATCAACAGTCGGGATTTCACGTATACTTCCTCCTCCTACGCGAATCTTATTAATGATCGACTGAAAAAGCTCATCTTGCGATCGCAAAAGTAAGATTCGGTCTAAAAAGAAATCGGGCATAGTAACTATCTGATTCATGTACGAATAATAATTCTTGATTGCTATGGATATGTTCCTTATTCCTTTTTCCAATGTTACACCTCTTTCTGAAGAGGGTTATATTGTTTGTCAACTATGAAAGTAAGCTGCAAGTACAAGTTGTGAGCCAGACAAAATAGATTAGATTTTCAAAATAAAGCAGATTTTCATAAAGTTACAGGCTGGACCAACCTCGATAATTGCTCAATACTTTCTTTTCGTTTGGAGAGGGAACAACTCTTAATTTTGCATCATCAAATTTCTTTGTCAATTCTTTTCCGTTAAAAATTCTGTCCAGGCATATCGCTAACGCTGCTATTTCAGAATGAGGTTGGTTTCCTATTGCTACGTTATAATCAGAAACTTGGTAAACCTCTCTAGGAACCTTGGAAGCGCCCACCACGACAAGCAGCTTATCACAATTGCGTAATTCGTCTATGACCTCATCTATGTTTAGGCCGTACATGGTCAGATGAACTATCTTTCCGCCTCCGTCCTTCCAACGTTTTATTATCGATTTCCAATTCTCAATTATTTCTATGTCAAAATGCCGTCCGCCCCATCTCTCTATAATCTTATCCACCGTTGACTTAATCGAATCATCCACTTCATTCATGTAAATTCGATCACAACCTAATGCTCTAGCAACTAGAGCAATGTGAGTGGTTACACGATCATCTCGGACGAATCTATGTCCCATTCTCAGAATCGATACTTTCAAACAAGATCTCCTAGCTGGATTATTCATCGTTTATTCTTATTCTTCATAAACTTTTCTTAAGATCGAAAATTTGTATGTAAACCGTAGCATTAGGGCGACAGAAGGCATGATCCCAATGCATCTGATAGAGGTCTGCAATTAATTATTAATAGATGTCAGCATTTAATTATTAGCCCTACGGAATTATGATAGGAATATATATGATCCAACTACGAACAGTGTAACATGCCGTCGTAGCTCAGCCTGGGAGAGCACTCGACCAATTGGCGTGGGGTGAAGCTGAAGACCGAGCTGTCGTGAGCTCAAATCTCACCGACGGCATTTTCAGTAAGGGATATTCAAGTATCAGATCGAAATAATAAAAAATACCCGCCTTAATACAGTATCTGATGCTCCATCACTTGATAAGAAGACTCTTCTGTAATCATGTGGAATCTTTCTCTTTTCGGAAGTATAATGATTTTGACTTTCGTGAATACGATCAGTGTTCTAAATGCGGTAAAATTCTGAGACATATGAAAGGATTTGACGAAGATCTGCGTGGCTAGGTAAATGGCGAAATCAAACTTACAAACATTGATTGTTATTTGGTGGGTAGGTGCGGCCCTTGCGGGTATCTCTTTGCTCATCCCATTATACGATGTTTATCTCATTGTTGGTATCACGGGCTGGATTATAATGCTAATAAGCACCTCTTTAATCATTTATATGATCAAGAAGATTAAGAACGTAAACCAAGGTAAAGAGCTACCTCAGAACAAGTAAATATTGAAAGCATAATATCCAAATTTTTGTCTGGATTTCTATCTCTTGGATTAGCCTTGCGAAGTTTTAATATGTCGTTCTAGTACATCATACAATTGATCTCTTCGAGTTTGAAATACTGACTAAAAGTATGAGCACGATTCTTTATTCCTTACCTCCTTGTTCTTCAATAACTACTAATGTTACGGTGGAAGTTATTCCTGGGATTTTTCTAATCTTGTTAGTTATAGTGTGGTTCATTGCTTCAGTATTTTCTGATTTTACCTTCACGAATACGTCATGAACCCCATACGTTCCCCTTACCTCTCTCACGTCAGGCAAATTGGAGATTTCACTAATAATTCGCTCTTCCGATCCCAATGTGCAGTTTACCAATATGTAAGCCGTAGGCATTTAGATTTCTTCTATATCCTTGAGTATTTTAGTGTTATCAGCACCTATTAAGACAGAAAAAGAATTCATATGGGAACATCGAATTGATCTCGGATGAATAAGAGGAAAGCAATTTATATTCTTTCAGCTGCCGCAATAGCTATAGCCGCCGGTCTGACCTACTGGGTGATTGCATCTAGTAACCAGACAGTTGAACGGCAAGCCCCTGCACCGACTGCCCAAACCCCTGCGAACACAGAAAGTTCGATAGATAGGGCAGATAATCCTATTGATATTTCGATCGATAATATTACGGTCACACCAATTGACAGTTCACATTCTAATTTACAGATTACATTTGACGCTCATAATCCCAATAGCGGCACTATTATCCTTGAGTCAATTCAGTACAAGATTCTAGTTAACAATAGCGAAATTGCATCAGGTGAGATTGGTGAAAGATTGCAAGGCTTTCTTGCGTCTCAAGAAAACGTCTTTCCAATAATAGCTTCTGGAAGCGTAACCCTAAAAGATACCGATCTTCTTACCCGGAACAGCAGGAATTCAGATATCTGGAATCAATTGAATTCGGACATAGTAGAGTCTTACCAAGTGAATGGCACATATTCCTTTAGCCAGACTTCCACACTCCAGGCCAGTGGAGGAGACCGACCTTTCACTTTAAGGTTCCCTTGATTAATCAGGTTCATTCTTGGACTTGCCAAATATACTTTCTATTGAGAAGCTGGTTTCTTTTCTTTCCATCATGTAACACCTTCCGTAATATTTGCAAGTCATGCACGATTCAGACGGCTCAACGATGGGCACTCTCTTTTCTTTGAGCAGCGTACTCAGGACCCTAGCTCTTCTAATTAATTCCTCGAACATTTTCGCACTTTTTGCTACTGCAAATTCTGATGATTTCCCATCCCCTCGTACATAGATCAAAATTCCTTCTGGTTTGTCAAAAGCATAAAGACAGGCATTGAGGTATAGCAAATCTTGAGGCCTGGGAGAATTTGGCAAGGAATCTGTTGTTTGCAACCTTACTACAAGCTCCTTCTCTAGTATGACATCTGCTACAACTATAAGGGTCAACGAATCTGTCTTATACTCTGCTTCTACGTCCTCGAATGAATGCCTTAGTCCATGCATCAAGAGGATTTGAAATATTTCTGCTAAATTTGAACTAATTGGATCGACTCTTTCGTAATATGATAGCCTTGTGCACTGAGAGGCTTCAGATGCATAGATTCTAGTCGGATCATTACTTATTCTTCTTAACTTTTTATGCCTTTCATTCATGTAACTCAATATCATCTTCCTGAAATCCCTGCCCCCTAACATACATCCATACTACGTCGTAATGGTATTTGAAATTATTATGAGTAATATTTGTGTAGACTCAAAAATTCTCCTCAGTTTCAACACATTAGGGTAGGTTTAAATACTTGAGTGCAGATTGTACAGCTGTTTTTATATAAGATAATGAAAAGTTCAATCAAGTGTCCCGTTTGCAACCGAAGCAATCAAAATATTGCAGACCCTGATTCTGGTGAGATTATTTGTGGCAATTGTGGCACAGTCATTTTAGAAAATGTCGAGGAAAATAGAGCAGAGTGGAGAGCATTTAGTGTGGAAGAAGCTAATCATCGGAGCAGAACTGGAATGCCAACGTCACTGGCCAGGCATGATATGGGGCTTGCTACTGTAATCGGTAGATCTGATAAGGATGCAAGTGGGAAAGGGTTAGATTCTGTGGTCCGCTCTACAATGGATAGATTGAGAGCTTGGGATTTTAGAACGCAGGCATATTCACCTGCAGATAGGAATCTTCGACATGCTTTCAGTATTCTAGAAAGAATTAGAGATAAGCTTGGGCTATCAGAAGCAGCTATCGAGAAAACTGCTTATATTTATAGAAAAGCCCAAGAGAGGGGATTGGTTCGTGGGAGAACCATACCATCAGTGCTCTCTGCGGCAGCATATATAGCTTGCAGGGAAATGGGGATTTCTAGAACACTTAGCGATATCTCAGATCTCACAAATATCAAAAGAAAAGAGTTGGCAAGAACTACTCGATTGCTTATACTGGAGTTAGATTTGAAGGTACCTATGGTCGACCCCATAAAATGTATCGTAAAAGTGGCCAATAAGACGAGGTTGAGTGAACGAACTAAGCGTGAAGCCATGAGTATTATGCAAAATGTTACGAAGCACGGAATTTCTGCAGGAAAGGATCCAATGGGTTTAGCTGGCTCAGTGCTGTATTTGTCGTCGAAAAACGTGGGAGAAACTATTACACAAATGGATATTGCCGAAGCTGCTGGTGTGACAGAGGTTACAATTAGGAATCGCTTCAAGGATCTCAAGAGTCGATTGGAACTTAATTCGAACTATTAGCACATTTCGTTCTTAATTATTTACAATACGGGGAGAACAAATACAAATACAAATTCATATACAAGCGTACATGCGAAGTGCGGGATTTGAACCCGCGATCCCGAGCTTGGGAAGCTCGTACCTTAACCAGTCTGGGCTAACTTCGCTGTATTCTGTCTATCTTACATAATCCAATATAACTGTGCTCAATCAATGGATCCTCCTACAATGTCCGAGGCAATATCCGAGGCCCCTCTTTCGCCCGTTTAGAATTCGAAGTGCTGTCGCAGGTTCACAGGTTCACAGTCAGATTCCATCCATTATCTACTTGATTTCTCCGTCTCTAAATCTCTACGAAAAGTGTATCATCTTCAATTATCACCCTATAAGATCCTACTGGTTCTAGGAATTCGCGGAACCAAATCAATTGTCCAGTTGTTAGATCCCATTTTGCTCCATGCCATGGGCAAGTAAGCTCCTTATTATGTATTCTGCCTTTATGTAATTCCGCACCTTCATGCGTGCAGGTATTACCGGTTGCAAAATATCTTCCCTGAATGTTTGCCAATAAGATTTGCCTACCTCCAAGCGTAACATTGATGAATTCACCCTCTTGAACGATAGACCTTTTGCCGACGAGAACCCTAGTGGCCACGCTTTCTGACTCTCTGGAGCTATATTTAATTTCTGGCTAGTATTCTCATATCGATCTTTCAAAATTTCCAAATTATGTTGATATTCAAACTAGGAATCTTCATTTTCTGATGTTCTATGTTCTAATAGACATAAATATGTCGCATCTTCGATGTACTTTAATGTGCGAAAACCAGGTTATTGGTCTGCATCGGTTTGTATTCTGGATTGCATCTAGACCACATCGTCGACCCTAGTTCTGTATTAGCGCTATAACAGGATCCCAATCCAGCTGCTGGAACGAAACAGGGTCTTTAAGTGGATATTTTACCCATCCTTTCACAACCATAAATTTGTAGCCTTTAGTTTCCTCGCTTTCAGCAAACTTTACTTTGAGCACCGTTCCCCATCTTTTCTTATCTTGCCCGATGTTGATTATTTTGCTAAAGGGAATATCTATGTTTTTATCATTTTCAGCCAGATCATTCTCCAGGTCAATTTCAGTGTATTGTTGTATGGGCATGAAGACAGACTCACCGTCTTTAAACCGCTTAAGCTGTCTCAGGGAGTATTCGTCATGTACCCTAAACTTCATTCTCGTTTTGACCACAAAAGCAATACGCATATTCGTAATTACTAGCATTCCCTCCTTCCCTCGCTTCAAGAAACCCTCTTCCTGGCCCCAAATCCACATAATATGATACTTTATTTTCTCCAACATTTGATCCCGATCGCAGTTGATCGATATATTTTAGAGGCTAAGAACTATTCGTAAACCCAGCTTTCGCCCCTAGATCAGAAAAAAAAATTTAGGCCTTACGACTTTAACCTTCTTCCCAGCCCTTTGTGAATAACGCATTCTTCTTCAGTGGAATTGGCTGACCTGGGGTATATTCCATTGGTCTCATCCAGAAGATTGCCTTTGTTGGACAAACGCCTATGCAGGCCCCATCAGATATGCATCTTTCAGGATAAAACACGAATGCTTTCCCTCTCTTCCAACCTTCAACTGGTTTTACTCTCAAGACATCCGGGCCTAGTGCAGTACATATTTCTACGCAAAGAGCACACCCTATACAGTGTTGTTCGCTAACATCTGGAATTATTGCGACTGGCATCTATATCACTAAATCTCGTTTCTTGATGAAACTATTTAAACACTATGCCAAATCTATAACACCGATATAAAGTGAGACTCAACAAATATCAAACAAACTCACTCTTCGTACAGTGGTTGTAAGGGCGATGAAGAATTTTTAGTTTTGCCTGGCAAAATTATATTGGTAGGTGCAGGATAATAATAGCATAGAACAAAATTGCCTGAGGAGATGACTATCGGCGAGCACCTTGACGAATTACGTTTTAGACTGGTGCGCGTAGTGATAGCTATTATAGTCCTAATGGCATTCTTCCTCACTTTCGGACTCACTACAGTATACATATTATTTGATGATGAGGGTGTTGTCAAAGTTGTCAGCGAATTTCCCCTCACAGAAGGTTCAGGTGGAACAGCGCCGGAGTCGGTGGGAAATTCATACATTCTAACATTTTACTATCCGTACTATAATCCATTCGATAATATTGCAATACAACTCACAACTTACTTAAGTGACACCCTTCTACCCCCTGGAGTATCTCTGATTCAAACCACCCCAGGGCAAGCTTTCTTTTCCCAAGTATATGTTGCGGTTTTATTGAGCATATTGATTTCCATCCCACTGATAATAAGAGAAGTATATGCATTCGTTTATCCCGCTTTTGGTCAATCTACTAGAAAACTCTTTGCCATTAAGACTCTTGTTCCAACAGTCTCACTCTTTGTTGTTGGAGTCTTATTCTCATATGTACTTGTTATCCCACTGGTCCTAAATTTCCTTTATACATACGGCGAATCTATTGGTGTGGCTACTTTTTTTAACATAAACGATTTCTACCCCTTTGTACTTCAGCTTTTAATAGCATTCGGACTCGCCTTTCAGCTACCTGTCATAATGTATGCGCTCTCATTGACTGGTATTGTCGATTTCGACTTTTGGAAAAAGAACTTTAGGTACGCCTTAATTATTTTTGTGATATTTGGAGCTATCATTACTCCCGACGGTGGCGGCGTCAGCATGTGGCTAGTAGTCGTGCCCATGGTTCTCCTTTACATGGCTGGATTGTTGGTAGTCAAGAGATCCCAGAAAGAGAAAGAGCAAGCTGCCAACTCCGAATCAGCGATCCACAGACTGGATCATTAGAGTTGTTATTTGACAACTTTTTATCGTATTAATAACCACGATTAACACTTAAATGCAGATATGCCTAAGATATGTCTAGATAGATGATTACTTCAAGCTATTTGATGCAAGCATTTGGAGTTGGCGGGTTGGAGTGGATATTTATCATAATTATCGTGATTGTTCTATTCTTCGGTGTAAAGAAGATTCCAGAGATTGCACGATCTGTTGGTAAGGCTTCTTCTGAATATGAAAAGGCCAAAATCCAGGCAAGGCGGGAGTTAGATCAAATGAACGTGAAAGATGTTAATGCTGAATCACCAGTTGACAGAGAAAAGCTCGAGTCCATTGCAGACACTTTAGGAATTGATTCTACAAATAAGAATGATGAGGAGCTCCGTAAGGCGATAGATCACGCTATCAGTAAGGGAAGAAATAGGGTATGACAACTCTTAGTTTTTGAACCAATAAAAAAGCTTTTAAAGGATTGAGAGGAATCTATTATGACCGGAACTGAATTAGCTCCTGGCGTCATGTTTTGGAACTGAGTTGGTTTTCGTCGATTTAGTGATAACAGTATGTGTGGAATAGTTGGTATTTTGAGCAAGACCGGAGAAAATGTAGTGCCTTTGGTGGAATCAATGCTTTCGTGTATAGCGTGCCGAGGTCCAGATGGAGTAGCAATTGCAGCAGCGGAGCAAATAGTTCAAACCGATTCTTTTAGTGACCTCCGAAAACATCCTATGTCAGACAGTTGTTCTGCGTTGGGACATGTCAGACTAGCCATTGTAGGTGGAACTTGTGGACAGCAACCATTTAAAAGTTGTGATGGGAGGTTTATTGTGGAGCATAATGGAGAAATTTACAATTACAAGAAGCTGAGGTGCAAACTAGAAAGCACTCACAGATTTGTCTCTCAAACTGATAGCGAGGTAATAGCACATATTTTTGAGGACAATTACTCTAAGGTTAGGGATTTTCATGGTGCGATAAGAAAGACAGTTTCTGAATTGGACGGCGTATACGCTATCGTGATAAGAGACGAAGAAACAGGTGAGATTGCTTTGGTTAGAGATGTTATGGGTGTTAGGCAACTTTACTATGGCCAGAACTCCCAACTCGTGGCCTTTGCTTCTGAAAAAAAAGCACTCTGGAAGATCGGCTTAAAGGAACCAACCCTAAGGATTCATCCAGGATCCTCCTTAACCATCATGCCTGACGGTTCATTCGGTGAGCAGCAAAAGGTTACGAAGAATCCTGTAAGTAATCAGAAGATTCGATACAAGACGCTGAGCTCTGCGATCAAAGCATACAAAAGGGCTCTAATTTCATCCATGAGAAAGCGTACTCAAGATTTCGATCGAATAGGTATCATATTCTCAGGAGGAATTGATAGTGTAATCATTGCTTGGCTTGCCAAGAAGATGGTTCGTGAAGTTATATGCTATACTGGCGGGGTGGAAGGATCTAGTGATATTGCATTTGCCAGAAAGATTGCAAAAAAACTGAACTTGAAATTAAGAGTAAACGAATTATCAATCGATGAGGTAGAAGAAATGATTCCCCATGTAATTAATACAATTGAACATACTAATGCAGGGCAGGTGGAAGTTGCTATCCCCGTATACGCGGCTGTAAAACTAGCCCATGACGATGGCATTAGAGTGATGTTTACTGGGCAAGCAGCAGATGAGCTATTTGGGGGTTACTCATGGTACGGTAAGATCGTAAAAGATGGAGGAGGATATGTTGGCTTGCGTCAATATATGAATGAGGACTTGAACCTTTTGTATAAGGAAACATTGGAGAGAGAAGATAAAATTACCATGGCTCACAGCATTGAAATGAGGGAGCCATTCCTTGACCTGAAATTGATCAGGCTGAGTATGAAAATAGATTTAAGATTGAATGTCAAAGGTGAGTCAGATGCATTTGGTAAGCATGTGCACAGAAAACTCGCCCAAGAATTGGGTATTCCAAGAGATATCGCCTATCGTTCCAAGGAAGCAGCTCAACATGGATCAGGAATTCATCAAGTGATTGACTTGCTAGCTAGAAAACATGGTTATGATGAATCAACTATCTCAGCAAAGTACCTGGACTTACTTAAATCTCGTGAGAGGGTAGGAAGTTCTCAAAGGTATGGATACCTTTTCGAGAACGAGAAGAAAAAAATGTGGATTGCAGAACCTCATGTTCAGATGTATCTTGACAGCATATCAAAGATATTGCCAACCCTCGAACAAAATGTTGTCGCTAAGAGGACATAGATTGAGTCTGGTATGATGTGAAGGGCGGGGGGCATTGTTCTAGTTTTTTCCAACAGAACTTGCTTTGAAATTGCAAGTAAGGTTATTTTTTATTAATTTGGACACTATAAATGGCGACATCACTAGAGCAGGGATACTTATTAAAAGGAACAGGGTCTGGAACTGAGCTAATACTGCTACAGCTACTCCTGATCCAAAACCGATGAATAGAGAAATGAGACTACCTGCGCAAGTCGGGCATCCAACGAAGAGCCCAGCAGTAATACCTATTCCACTCACTACTGAAAGTTTTTTGTTCTTGTTTTGACTTCTTGACATACTAAAGAAAGAGACCATTAATGATATATTAAAACCAACCAGTGC
The DNA here is from genome assembly GCA_035643435.1 of Nitrososphaeraceae archaeon. Lineage (GTDB taxonomy): Archaea > Thermoproteota > Nitrososphaeria > Nitrososphaerales > Nitrososphaeraceae > TH5896. The sequence continues at coordinate 58,223 of DASQQK010000286.1, forward strand.
CGATATTGTGATAGAAAGCACAAAATTAATCGGAATTATTAATATCGTGAAATACTCGGTTAGGTATACAGATAACATGGGAACATATCCAGGCAGGTTACAGCAAGGCGTAACCATCAGTGAAGGAACCATAATTCCATCTGTGCTCATTGGCATATTAGGCTCGTATATCAGTATTTGTGACAAGAATGCAAAGCCGATCCAATAAACCGCCGAAGAAATAGCCATAATTTTCCAATATTTGATGTCAGTGAACGTATACATCAAGTAGGATCCTAAAAGGCTACCCCTTGAGTGAGCTCTCGCCGTTTCAGCTTTAAAGATAAGATAAATTCCGTAGATACAGATAGGAATGGATAGAAAGGTCCAAAACAATACTATGCTTGCAAGATTTGTGAGTCGAGAGCTCATCTGTAGCGATTGATTGTCTTGGGGATTGGTTAAGCCACTGTAGATCACAAATATAGATATCAGTGATAAACTGCTCAACAAAGCCAACCTGACACCTCTAGTTCGTAGCTCTGCGGAATTCTTGACATCAAACATTATAGAAGAAATTCCAAGTTGTGACATTAATCTGTATCGACCTTTATCAAAGATGGCAACTTTAGCAATTATATTCTATATCACAAACAAAATCCAATGCAATGAGTCCATCTCAAATAAATGGCCCTCAAAAGTTATCTCCGAAATTACGTGTGTGATCATATACTTCCTCTTGTGGGGTAGCCTTCTCGCCATGTTTGTCCAAGTTCTTGTGCAGTCTATAATCTACGATCTTTTGATGCTCATCTCTCTCATGATGTAATCTGTCCCTTTCATGTATGAACTCTTTTCCACAGATATGACATTTTACGATCGGATGGTGATGAGCATGCTTAGCATGTTGTATAAGCTCCTCGTAGCTCTTAAACTTCTGTCCATCTGGAGGTGAGAGATCGCACTCGAATTTGTTTCGGTGAAATAGGTTCATATGATACGACATTACTAGCATCTGATTGACGTATTAAATGCTTCTGGTAATGTGTTTCAAGAGGCTTCAGCGTCCACAAGTTATGAGCATTTGAAGCGGAGCTAGTTGAGGGACTCCATTTAATGGGCCTTTGTGACTTCACTATCATAAATTGCATTTTGTATTATTCCCCTAATTTTATCTGCAATTTTACCGCGATAAGAGGGATCAGGGTTCCTTACTTTTTCTAAAATTATTTCACTCTCCCACTTATTTTCTGCACGGCGTATTTTTTTTGTAGAGCTGTCAAAGAAATACATCTGACGAATAGCTAAGTGAGAAAAATCTTGCTTTGAAGCTGCTCCATGAAAATGCATCTTAAAGGCGGGAATATGCACGACATCTCCATTCTTGTTCATTTTAACTGTTTCAATGTCCTTAATCTCAAAATTTGCAATGGAGTCACTATTTATTATACCTACTATCCCTCGTCCTTTAGTGGCGATCAAAACCTGATCCGTTTCGTGGTAATGTACCGTAGTTATGGCTCCATTCTTAAAGTATACATGATAGATCTCTAGTTCCCTCGAATTTCTATCATCAAGCACCCGTTGTAAGATTACCTTTCCTCTAAAATATGAGGGATCAACCTTTTTAACTGGTGAATTGTAAATGTTCTTCTCGAACATAACTCACGGTGTAATTTCACCTAAATAATAAGTCTTCGTGTTGATACCTTTCCACCTCACATCTTCTCAATAATTCATTTCATATTGATAAGATGCCCATGACAGTTCAGTCCCTACGCAAACCTGCTGAAATGCAGCGCATACAATTAAAAATGATAGGTCTGTCTGCCAAATCAAGGGAAAACGGGGTGTAATCTTTAATTCCCAGGATTGTGTACCTAAAATAAAAATGTCTTCCAATTTGCCCATCGACGAAGATGAATACATAGTTGCCAAGATCAGTTATGTAGGATTCGCAGACCAGCTAGGGCTAGAGGGAATTGTTATACTTAAAACATTTGATGGGAAGGAATTTCCTATGCGCGCCTTCTCTGGCGAAGTTGCTAGGCACATCTCGAGGTTCCAGGAGGGCGATAAGAACACCATTCCCACAATTTATAACCTTGTGGAAGAGCTAGCAGTGAGCCAGGATCTGTTACTTCTAGAAGTACGCGTGTATCAAAGTGGCTCCGTTCTTAGGGCAAATTTATACTTTAAGAATCGGAATGAAAACTTTATCCTGAGGAACTATCGTGCTTCAGATGCTATTGCATTGGCGGCATTCTATGACATCCCAATACATGTCAGAAAAAACCTGTTCGAAGAGACAATAGAACAGTAGGCCTCTATTCTGAGGTATTCCAAAGTCTAAGTTATTATTTCGTTTAGCTTGTTGTTCTTTATTGCCTGATTGATTTCCATAGCTACTCTTCTCCCTACCCCTAGGACGAAACCATGTGAGTACTTTGTGTACGGGCTTGTAGTCGCCATAATAGGATTTCCTGGAACCCTCATAGAGACATCATAAACAACGAGCTCTAGATCACGCGTTACTACACTCTGCAAAGAAATGGGTCCGATCAGACCAGGAGAGTATTTCGAGTTCACAAAATTTGCAAACTTGTCTCCAAGGAGGAAGATCTTCTCTAGGAGAGATTCTCTTATGCTAGCAGGCATGTGGCCAACCTCGATATTTTGTAATTCTATATCTATTGCCAATTGTTCCTTAGCAGGGATAGATGTGGTAAAGTCGTGAAGGTTGGTTTGCAGTCTCCTCTCTATTCCGAGAAATTCCATCTCTCTTTTAAGAGGTGAATAAAAAAAGTTGAAATTGAAATAGGTGCCAATCACAAACTCTTCTATCACCGCATTCTTAAGATCGGCTCTGTTGATAATGCCTTTTTCTATTCTCATTTCTGATTTTCGAATGAAGTCGTCATATGAAGAAGCAATAAAGAACGCTCTTTCCAGCTTTCGTGTCGCTTCAGGTATTTTCACTATTGCAAGACCGTGTATTTCTGAGGGGTCATTAAAAATAGTTGGATGTCTGATGTTCGCCTGATGAAGTAAATTGTACTGGTTATAGCTCTCTCCGCGTTCTTCTACACGAAGTAGCGATCTATTACCAAATAGTGGCACCAGAAATATTTTTTCTATATTTTCATAGCCAAGGTATGCAGTAAACGCTCTATTTGTAACAAAGATTGTATTTAGTTCAATCAGCTTTCGCATATTTTCTTTGTAAAGTATGTCTGAAAACCTGTCTAGCAAGAGGATCTCGTCTGCAAGTCTTCTAAATCTGAAATATGGCGTCTCTCTTCCTTTTTGGCATATACAAACTGTTTTAAGCCCTTCGTCTTTACATCCATCCATTATTTCTAGAGCTGAATGACTTCCAATTGTTCCGACACTTATGTTTTCTTTATCGTAGCCGTCAACTATGTTAATAACCTGCCTCATTGAAATCATACTATTTTGACAGTTACATACCTCAACAACGATATATTTTGTTTTACTGACCTGCGTTATTTGCATCGATTATTGCCTTTCAGCAATATAGATCTCAAGCAGATTCTGGAATCCTCTCTTTTCATGAAATAGCCATCTTTTACTACAGATTGCGCATCTTATTGAATTATCACCAACTGAGTACTGCAATTCGAAATGACTACAACGTACTTGATATTCGAGCTTTAAAGCCTCCAATTCTCTAATTGCGTTAATATCCCTGACAGAATTTTCTGTCAATATACTTTGCCATTAGGCGCTCCAGCTTATCAACTTTGTCTGTACTAGTCGTTATTGTTGAAAAATATCCCTATAACAATGAGCACCGCATTCGCTTGAATCTGATTCTGTGACTCGTCTGCTTAAATTAATACTCTGGTATTACATAGTCGGGCAAATTAATCAGCCCGCCAAGCAGTTTCCATGTTTTCGGATTCTCTGGCCAAGGTCGCAAAATCTTTTCCACATCATATGGATATCAGTTGTTGAAAAACACTATTCTTAATAAGATATATGATATTAGAGATTAAATCAGATCGTATGGGGTTAGTTGAGGATTCTAAACATCATCCAAATAGTGCCGGGCGTGGAAATCTACACAAAATACTGAACATCTTAGGATATTCTGAGTTATATCCTCCACAAGAAATCGCTATTTCAAAAGGTGTCTCAGAAGGCAAGAATCTGATTGTAGTGACTCCCACTGCAAGCGGAAAGACATTGACAGCGATGTTGGCCGCGTTATCAGTCCTACAGAGAGGATCAAAAGTGATCTACCTAACGCCGTTGCGAGCACTGGCATCGGAAAAATACAATGACTTCAAGTTGTTTGAAAGGAATCCCTTGGTAGGTAAACTTCTCAAAGTTAAGATAGCAAGTGGAGATTACAATTCACCTGGAAGTGGATTGTCTGATGCTGATATTGTTATAGCAACCAATGAAAAGATGGATTCACTCCTTCGGCGGCGAATTGACTGGCTACAGAAGGTGGGACTCTTTATAACGGATGAATTTCATTTACTATCTGATGCTCAGAGAGGTCCGACTCTGGAAATGTTGCTCACTAAAATCCGTAGTAGATATTCGGAGGCCCAAATCTTAGCGCTAAGCGCAACTATAGCAAATCCTGATGAACTAGCAGAATGGCTCGATTGCGATCTGGTCTTGAGTTCTTGGCGACCCACTAAATTGATAGAGGGTGTGTTTGAAGATGGTAAAGTATATATGAATGATGGTAGTCGGTTTACGGTCGAGGTTTCTGCCAAAGATTTGGCCTCTGTCGATGTTGCTATCGATTGCGTTGCTAAGGGTGGCCAATCATTAATCTTCGCGGAAACCAGAAAGCGGTCTGTTTCACTTGCTATGAAAGCAGCTTATAAGGTTCATCAGACGTTATCACGAAAAGATGCTCTGAAGGCATCAGGGGTATCATCTAAGCTCTTAAAGAAGGGCGATGACACAGACTTGACGCAGACATTGATAAAGCTGGTAAGCAAAGGTGTTGCCTTTCATCATGCAGGTCTATCACATCATTGCAGAGAAGTGGTAGAGAGAGCTTATGCGAATGGGATCATCAAGCTAATAGTGGCCACCCCAACTTTGGCATCAGGTGTGAACCTACCAGCAAGGAGAGTTGTACTTTCTAGCGTAATGAAGTATGATCTGGAACAGGGCGGATATGTTCCCATTCGAATTATGGAGTACAAACAACTATGCGGCCGGGCGGGGCGCCCCCAGTATGACGAAAAAGGGGAAGGTATAATCATAGCGAATGACAAAATTACCAGGCATGATCTATACGATCACTATATTGAAGGAACGCCTGAGCCGGTAAAATCTAGTTTGATGAACGGGAGATACCTAGGACCACATGTCCTAAGTACGGTAGCAGAACTTCCAGGCATCAGAAGGTCAGAAATTTGTGGATTATTCGCAAAGACATTTTGTGCACACCATAATGAGTCGATGTTATTGGATAAGGTTGACCAAATGCTATACTATCTTGAAGAAGAGGAACTAATTAAATCTAAGAATGATAGATACATAACTACTCCATTTGGGAAAACTATTTCTTTACTATATATGGATCCGTTGACAGGAGTTCAATTTCGAAATTCCATTAGAATGATAAAGAAGAATGCGAGGGATTCTCAGGATAATCATTTACTTGAGTATCTTCAGATAATTACATCGTGTACAGATTTTTTTCCAAAGCTTCACCTGAGGAAGAAAGATCTAGAATCCATATCAGATCTTGTGAGTAAGAACGAAAGTTGGCAAGTAATTGCATTGGACGAACATAATTATACTAGGAGCCTCTTGGTATTATACAACTGGATAGAAGAAGCTAGTGTAAGACAAATATCTTTGGAATTAGGGGTAGAGCCCGGAGATTTATACAGGATTGTTGAAGCTGGCGAACGGCTAGTCTCATGCTTTTATGAGATTGTTAAACTTTGTAAAAGGGCTGATCTTTTGGCTGAAGTTGACACGCTCAGAAGACGAATTAAATATGGGGCCAGGCCTGAGTTGCTGTCACTGTTGAAGATATCAGGTATTGGCAGAGTTAGAGCAAGATCTCTATTTAATGGAGGTATTACTTCCGTGAAGGATATTTTAGAAGTAGATGAAAAACATATGGCAAGAATTCCAAATATAGGTGTGATAATGGCGAGAAGAATAAAGAAGGAAACTGCAAATTTGTCTAGGCTGCCCTGAGATACCACTATCCTACTAAACCCGGATACTACCTTTCCTGTAATGATTGCTTCCGTTAATCACCGAATATCACTTATGCCGATTTTATGTGCAGAAAGATCTGTATTATGGCCTGTGCTTGCCCCCTTAGATGATGTTTCATGTATTTTGTTACTAATTAAATTTATAATAGGCTGGCATATCTTGCAGAACCGATCTTGATGGTCGTAGATTTGTTATCCAACATTTTTTACCTTGTTACTGCAATAGTTTTACCTTTAGTTTCCTTCGGAATTATTTCTTACCTTATGCCTAAGTATATTAGATCACTAAAATCAAGGGGAAAGGTTGTAAAAGACTTTCATAAGCCTGGAAAACCTAATGTACCTCGACCTGCTGGCCCCATCTTGTTATTAGGAATTGCATCAACTGAAGTAATTCTATATATATTGACACTTAATTATGCAGTCCTTGCTATTCTGCTAACCACTGTGATAGGCTTTATAGTAGGTATAGTAGATGATAGGAGAGTAATGCCGGGTTGGTTTAAACCTTTGGCATTGGTGGCCGCCGCCATTCCAATAATCTTGTTAGGTGCCCATAGTAACTACCTTAATTTGGTGTTTGGTAGCGCATTTATACCAATTCTTTACATTCCATTAATACTCATCACAATACCTGTGGTAGGAAACACTATTAACTCAATTGATGTTTTGAATGGCGTTGCAAGTATCTCAATAATCATTGCGTTAATCCCTATCTTGGCGAGCGTTTTGTTATTTGGTAATATTTACGTATTTTTAGCAGGACTTCCTCTATTAGCAGGAACTATTGCTTTTTACAGGTATCACCGCTATCCCAGTAAGGTATTTCCTGGAGACTCAGGCACATTGTTAATGGGGACAATGTTAGGCGCGATTGCCATCGCAGGCAGATCTGAGATCATTGCTATAATCGCACTATTGCCAGCCGTGATGAATTCATTTCTTTTTCTTTCAAGTATGAAAAAAATAGTGGAGCACAGAGAAGTAAAAGCTCGTCCGACCATCCTGACCGATGACTTCAGATTGATGGCATCAAAGGATAGGAAGGCACCAGTGACTCTTTTAAGATTGATACTTGCGGACGGGCCATTGACCGAAAAAGAGATTATTAAACAGATCACTATGATGGCAATCGTTTGCTCGGTCCTAGCGTTCATATCCATCTATATTCAATCATTCTACATATAGGAGAGATACGGTTAGGGTTGGCTATATTAGGATTATTGGGGTTTCTTGTAATAATGTGGACTATAATTCTCTCAGCATGCGGATTTTTGATTATATTTGTTGCCCCTCTCGGTATCCACGATAGGATATTAACTTCATTGATTCAAGCCTCGATAGCTATTCTGTTGGTTGTTGGGCTAGTCGTGTTATTAGACCGTATCAAAAAGTTGTATACTTTGAGAAAACTCAAGATATGAGATTATTTCGTACGAGGTTCTTCCATTACATTCTGTTATCTCTATCTAAAATCCCCTGACATTGGGTATAAACATATTGAATGTGATCTGTGCAGAAAATTCTGACGATTACCAGAATAAGATGACGTCACTTACAGAAAATCCGTATTGGCGTCTCACGAGAGTTTCCATCTTATGCCTGCTTTACGCCACATACCTTACAGAATTTCGAACTCAAGTTTAGGTTGGTACCGCATTTAAGACAATATTTTTCCGCAATAACCTGTCTGACGTTGGGCTGATTATTTTTTCCTATACTTGATATACCTCTCCCGTACATCTCAGTAACAGCTCCAGAAGGCTTAAAAGTTTCATCGACGTCTGGTTCAGTACTCTGGTATGACGGGCCAGATTTCTTCTCTTGAAGGTAGAGGGTCAACCTAGGCACAGTTTCATGTCTATCTGGTAAGTTAACTTGTTCGCCTAGCCAGATTGCAAATTTCTTTAAAGTCATCTCGGGTGTTGAAAAAGTGAGTGAATGAGTTGACATGTACTCCTCAGTAGCGGTTCGGGCATTGAACAGTTTCATTACTATGGACTCACCAGTAACGCTTTTAATTATTACTTCTATCCACTGCTCAGAATTAGTAATTGGGGTCAGAAATGATAATCTAATGTAGCTGGTGATCTATATCTATGTCCCGCGGTTTAAGTATATTAATAGGACATCTTAGAATTTCTATATACTCAGGAGCTGATTAAGATGAAATGGACCAAGGACGAACGGTTTCCTAATGACAAACTTGGAATAATAAAGGATGAGTTTTCAGACAAGATGAAAGAAGTAGGGGCACGTCTCGATGGATTTGTCTCAGATGTATCTGGGAAGGACAGGAACAAAGATTTAAAACAAAGGGGTAAAGCTGATATTGCAGGGAGTCAGGATTTACCCAAAAGAGTCGAGATGGTTGGTATAGCAAATCATAGTTTTGTTCAAGAAGAATCAACGAACTTTGACAGAGAGATTGTCTCAACCCCCGTATCTATTAGTGATCATATCGTAAGACAAGCTATGGTCAACACAAGTAACTCAGAGTATACCCCCGTAGAAATAGGGTCTCTAAAGATAGAGAGGAATTCTTTTTATAGTCACTTTTTTCCATTGACGCCTGTGGTAGTGACGAATCGTGGATGCATTAAGGTTAGCGGTAAGAACTTTGATTACATCCAAATTATCCAGCGGAATTGAAGTATTGTACCGGACAGTATCGTCGGACTGTCAGTTACTCGATAATCTGTGTTGTGTCGTGAAGTGTGGAATTTCTATATTCTAAATTGATTTCTGTGTCAGTACATCTCTATTGCATAACTTGTGGTAACTAATCTGTACTGATATCACACCTCGCCCTGAGGGACGTCTCCAAGTTCATTAACCTGGCCGCGGATAAGACTAGAACTCCTTCAACGTCTTCGATTCACGATCTCAGAGTCCTGGAATATCGTGTCTCTAAGTATCGACACAATGGAGGGAATGGGATTCGAACCCATGACCACCTGCGTGTAAGGCAGGTATCCTAACCAGTCTAGACAACCCCTCCCTAGCGCCTTATTTGGAGTTCAAATCCGTTAATCGATATTAATGTGTTTTATCAAGGCACAGAGTTGACACGATAATATCCTTCACTAAAAAGATGACATTTCCTTCCGAACATCAGGGATGGCATCAATAGGATATATTAGTCGTAGAAATTAGGTATATTGTGATGTCAGAAGGTTCTTCTGAGGGAACTATAGCCGCACTAGGGGAGGAGTTGAAGCAGGTATTAGAAGGAGTGCAAGATAAGTATGAGACATTCATCGATGATGCTCAGCTATACAAAAAGGGTAAGATTGACGATGTTAACTTTTTTTACAAATTAAGCGAATATCTACTAGATCTAAGCAAAATAAACTCCCTGGAGGCGCGATTCGTGCTTAAACTAAAGAGCAACCTAGACGCTAAGGGGAGTAAGTGGCAAGAGGCGCCCCAGTTGAGCATTTCAGACAAAATCGCAGACCCTGCTACGTTCGCCGGCGACAAACAGGGAAGTGCAGCCAGGAGAAGCTGTACATCTTGTGGTGCGGCGATCAACATCAATGCCAAATTTTGCAGGTCATGTGGAAAACCGCAAGGATAAGTAATGTCATCATGCCTGCAAAACCTAGCTCGAAGCCCTAGGTCTGAGCCTGCCTTGAATTACTAGGCCTTATCTTTTTTCCTACGGACTCCAAAATTCAGTTCTACACCTCTTCGTTCACTGATGTCAAAAGTAAACGATTCGTTATCTAGAATTGGGAAACTGGAAATAAGCGATTCCTCGCATAGGATACATCCGTTTTCTATGATATGCAATCTCGTCCTGTCAATAAATGTCGCAGCCCAGTAACAATTGTCACAAAGAACGAAAATGGCTTCCTTTGCCTTTCGATTAATTTCATTCTTTCGAGGAGATAGAACATTTGATGCAGAGGGGCTAGCGTTTTCGTGTAAACTGTTCATGCTATTCCAAATTCAGGCATTGTAATACATATGAAGAATATAAATTCTGTTATGAAGCTATTGAGAGATGTAGCAAAAACAGGTTAATCCATAATCGCAGATTACTAGGCAAGTCGGGGCTACGGGTAAACTCTACTCCAGACTTTGGTTCAATTTACTCTCAAGAACAGTACTTACAGTTTTTCCATCTACTCTGCCCCTAAGTAATGACATACTCTTGCCCATCAGAGTTCCCAAAGAATCTCTCCCCTTTTGTTTGATCAAGACTATGTTATCAGCAATTACCTTGTCTATGATTTTATCTAATTCACTTTCACTCACTTGCTTAAGTCCTAGAACTTGAATCGCCTGCTTTACATCATCCAGATCCCTTGTTAGAAGGGTCTCAAATATTACAGGAATAGATTCTTTCGCTATTTCGCCTTCATCTAGTAATTGAAATGCCATTTTAACAGACTTATCTGAGAGTTTATCTGGGGTCAAGCCCTTCCTCCTTAAACTGATTAGTCCTTCAGTTACTTTCGAGGCAACAAAAGTTGGTTGTACTTTTGTATTCTTGACAATATCCTCAAAGAGTTCAAGGCGGTTAGAGTCAAAAATCTCAAGTGCTAGTTTGCGGTTAAGCTTATATCTTTGCATTATATCCTTTATGTAGCTCTCAAATGGTTTAGGTACTGATCCTTTCAACGAGTCCAGAATCAAATCATCTATCTTTATAGGAAGTACATCTGTCTCAGGATACATCCGGCTGGACCCCGGTCTCGGTCTTATGAAAATCGTTTCACCATCTAGCGTTGCGGCCCTTGTTTCAGCTACAACACCCTGTGTAGCCTTGTTCAGCCTCTGAAGAATCGCATCAACGGCAAATTGAACTCTATCCCTGTCTCCACCAACCAAGATGAAAGCATCACGCCCAGTCACTATACTCAATCTTCTATTAACAGCTGCGACTTCTAACTCGGTTATTCCATAGTTGGGCAGTTCATCCGAATGAAAAATTCCACCTAACCCGTAGAATCTTACTATTTCAGCTAACTGTTTGCCAAGTCTCACTCCTTCATATGGTTCGTATCCCAAGATTCCATGGAATACCTCTGCCTTTATCGCCATAAATTGTGTATTTTCTTTATTTAAAATCCGGGTCACTGCCTTAGATGAAGAGCGTCCCAAGATGTCAGTTGCATCTTCTACCGTAAATTTGTGAAGTTCGGATTGATCCGTATGAGACATCAGCCTTCGAGTCAATTCATCCGCAATTTGGATCAAACCCATCTGTCTTCTTGTTTCAAATTCTATAACTTTGACTAACTGATCAAGTTGTTGTATTCCCTTAATTTCTACAACCGACCCTCCATTCACCGAGACATTAATATCTTGCCTTATGGTGCCTATGCCTCTCTCTACTCTCTTGCTGGCCCTGAGTAACCTTCCTAATGTTAAAGCAACTTTTAACACTTCTTGAGGAGTTCCACTTACGGGTTCAAGTGCTACCTCGACCAGTGGAGTACCTAATCTATCTAAGGAGTAATCTCTTGTGAAATTATCATCAGAAAGCAGCCGAGCGGCATCCTCTTCCAGGCATACACTTTGTACTCCCACCATCTTATTTCCTTCTAGTTCAATGTACCCTCCTGTGCCAATAAGCATGGTCCGTTGAAATCCTGTTGTATTTGATCCGTCGATCACAATTTTTCTCATAACATGGATTTCGTCAACTATTTTAGAATGAAGCGCCATGGCAAGTATAAGTGCCGTATCGAGAGACTCTTCATCAACTGAGTGTGGCGGCTCTTCATCAGCCTCAACCAAACAACTCGTAAAGGGATGACTATGATATCTTATAGATTTCATCTTAGTAGCTTCGAAGATGGCTGCGGGATCGTACCCACCCAGCTCACTATAGGCTGGTCTCAGTTTGCGCATAAATGTCATGGTCGACTGATCAATACCCTTGTTGCTACATTCACAGAAGAGCTTACTCTGAGAAGCCAGTTGTTGATGTATCTCCAAACCTACCATTACATTGGCTGCAGAAATCTTTGGATCCGATTTCGGTGTAGGATCCTTTGAACCGATCCTAGTTGTCAAACTCGTTAACCCTCCCCATAATTTAGCGACCGTCTATTCACGGGGGACGTTAAGGATATTTCATTCGCCATATTGTTTTTCATCAATTTTGCTGCCTCCGCTTTGTCATACGAATTAGCCAATGCCCACATTGCCTTTACCAAAGCTGTCTCTGATGTCATATCTTCAAGGGGCAAAACCCCCAATTCCATCAAGTCTCTGCCTGTGTCATATACCTTCATATTTGTTCTTCCCCAAATACATTGAGATGTCATGAACACCAACACACCAGACTTGATGGCATTTGTGATTTCAGGGAAGAATTTTCTTCCTATGTGTCCTAATCCAGTTCCTTCAAGAACTATTGCTCTATAACCGGTCTTAATCGCGTATCCAAACAAGCCTGGAGCTAGACCTGGATAAAATTTTATGAGCATAACTCTTGGATCAAATCTCGACCGGACTTCAAGGTTGGAATACTCTTTTAGATTATTCGAATTACTGACATCATGACGATGTGGGATATCCATTTTAATAGGTTGTGACTCTATCTTCACCACTGCATTGTTAACCGTCGCGATGGGTAACCTATCAATTGATTCAAAAGCATCTCGACGGCTTGTATGATTTTTCCTAACTCTTGTACCCAGATGACAGGAGATAAAGTCATCGGACATACTTCGGTGCATAGCAACGAATACACCCGAATAAGGAGATTCTATCGCAAAAACTGTGGCACCGATCAGATTAAGGGCTCCGTCAGAAGATGGTCTGTCAGTTGATCTTTGAGATCCGACCAAAACAACGGGAATAGGGAGATTGCGAAGAGCAAAACTCAGTGCAGCAGCAGTATAGTGCATCGTATCAGTACCGTGTGAGACAACGATACCTCGGTAGATTCCACTTCTTACTTTTTCAGCGATCCTGTCTGCGATCTGAGTCCAATGATGTGGCTCAAGATTTTCACTATATTCATTGAACATGAAATCGGCGTGTATAGATGCATATCTCCTAAGCTCAGGTACAGCATCATAAATCTCCGACGTAGACAATGCTGCGCTTACTCCTCCTGTCCGATAATCCACTTTACTAGCAATAGTACCGCCAGTGCCAATGAGTGCGATTTTGTGGGCAGGCTCCAAGGCTTCCTTCGCTATTTGTACTCTTGGTTTAGTACCATCCGGTCCCACTTTAACATCAGTTTTAAGAATAGACTTTACTTTGTAAGATGAAATACCCAGATTATACCCATTCATTAATTTAAGAACCACATGTTTCTTGTCCATTGATGTATATCTAGGCATAAGAATACCTTGAACTGTATCTCCATCATGAGTGCTTACAACAACCCAGTCCCCGGGTGAAACATTCTTGTAATCCATTCCATTTTTAGAATCAGGTACATTATCTTTTCGGTCCCTCATACATCATATTCTACTCGCAGCGATCGAGATAATCCCTGCGTGCTAAAGGGTATTAATTGTTTGGGGAACGCTCAAAGGAATTGTGAGAACCATAATTGGTATTCCTGGTTGTATATCATGTTGCTTATTATCTATTCCTGTATAATCTCGATACTCCTAACTTCAAACAATTTAAGGATCGCATTCTCTATATCTCTTGTCGTAATTTTTCCATAATCCCATGCGTCGACGAATTCCTTAAACTCTTTCTCGAGCTCTAAAGCAACATCTTGGAAATCTATCATCTCATTTGATGTAGTCGGAAGCTTATAGCCTTTGGCGATCATTATCGGACATCGCTGGTCACCTCCAATAGGAAAATACCATGCGTTCTTTGCAAACTCGTATGACCTTGTTAAAATCACGTTGTACATACGCATAAGCTCCTCATTGGTCAGCTTGCTTAGATCATCGAACCACGGCCCATACGGAACACTATGATCTCTATTCTTCGTTACTACTTCCTTTTCCTTCTTGCGTACAAGAAACAATAATAGTTATAGGATCTTCGACATATCAGAATAAATAGTTTTACCTGATGTCATGGTGCCTAGCACTCTGTCACCAGGGCTCTTTACAGTGGTATTTACCGGACCCCAATTTCATTTCACTAACAAAAAATAGTCTTCTATATTATAACTTGGTCGGAAGCTATGTTCCTTTAAATTGGACTTTCATATACGAGAGTAGTAAGCAATGGTAGTTGCAAGAGGAATTCTCGTGGGAAGGTTCCAACCATTCCACTTGGGCCATTTATCAGCTGTAAAAGATTCGGCTACAGAGGTGGACGAATTGATAATAGTGATCGGAAGTTCGCAAAGGAGTTATGAATTTAGAAATCCATTTACTGCCGGTGAACGTATAGAAATGATTCGAGAGACCCTAATCGCAGAGAAGGAAATTGATGAACATAGGATTATGTTGATCCCAGTTCCGGATACCGATATTCATTACCTGTGGACATATCAAATGGATTTACTTGTACCAAGGTACGATAGGGTCTATACGAATGATCCCTTTACCAAATACCTCTTTACCGAGAGGGGGATAAATGTTGTACAACCACGACTGCATATGAGAAAGGATTTGTCAGCCACTAAAGTTAGACATCGAATGGTAACGGACAGGAACTGGCAAAGCTTAGTTTCTCACAAGACAGCTGAATTCATAGCAACAATAGATGGCGTAAAGAGAATCAAATCTTTGTTTCTGCAAGGTGATTTGAATTCTCGGATTCACCACAAGTAGAACTCTGACTAATTCATGCCTTAGATCTCATTTCGCTGTGATATGATTACGGACGTGAGCGTTTCACCATTCCGTTTAGATTTCAAAGCCCTGACGTTATCTTCGTTCAGTTCGATATAACAGAGCTTAGTTAGTTAATAGCATTATCATTTAAAAGGAATTTATTACTACACGTAAGCCCAAAAATTCTTCAGTAATTTCAAGCGCCTTATATATGTCATCTAGCTTGCACCGATGAGTTATTATCGAAGAAAGATCAATCCCATGCTTTTCAGCGACCAGATCAATCGCTTCATGTATCAACATAGGTGTTGCACTGAAACTTCCAACAAGAGTAATCTGATTGTAGTGAACCCAGTTGGGGTCAATTCGGAAGTCCAGATGCCTAGGCACACCTGCAAACATATTAATAATAGAATTCTTTGAAGCGATTCCCGCCGCTACTTCGAACGCATCGGGGTTTGGAGTAGCAATTATCGATACGCTTGTCCCCTTCCCATCGGTCAGGTCCAATATCTCTTTGATAGCAGAGGCTGGTGAGTCTCTATCTCCTTCGAGATCGATAATAAAATCGGCTCCCATGTGTTTTGCAACTTGTAGTCGATGATTTACTCGTCCTGCAACTATTACCCTCGCTCTATACAGATATTTTGCTAGCTGTAAGTGCATGAGCCCTATTGGTCCATCTCCAAGTATAACAAATGTTTTATCACCCAAACTTTCATCAGCGAAAGAGTTGATGCGCTTAAAACCGTTAAGGCAACAGGCTAGTGGTTCAATCAATGTCGATTCTTCATTGGTGAGAGAATTAGGAAGTGGGATAAGTCCTCCAATCTTAAGGGTATTGTCTGGAATGCGTACGAATTGTGCAAATCCGCCATCAATAGAAGATCCAATCTCCCTGAGATTGTTGCATAGGTTATAATGTCTGCTATTACAGTACATACAATTCAAACAAGGGACAATGGGCGAAAGTACCACTCTTGTGCCTTCAACTGGAGCAAGTTTGTAAACATCCTCTGTGTATGAATGTGATATTGGAATGGTTGGTGATTCTAGCAGTTCGCCACATATCTCGTGTCCTAGTACCACTGGGGCCCTAACTTTGATGTGTCCGTTTCTATATACGTTCGCATCATATCCGCAAACTGCGCATGCATTCATCCTCAACAAAACCCCTCTAGGTTGATTGACAGCAGAGGAATAAACACGATCCTCCCTTTCTTCTACCGAAATATTATTTGGAGAATAGAAAACTGCTGCACGCATATTGTTGCTTTTGATTATGAACAAAATCTGGTAATATAAAAGTTCGCGGCAGAAGAAAAAAAGATGAGTTACGAATATTGAACATTCCTCTTTGAGAGTGAGATATTTTTGGAGTAAAGGTCAATGCCCACAAATCGTCTTTCCAATTTTTTACAAATAATGCCAGTAGTCCCCCTACCTAAGAACGGATCCATGACCCAATCTCCTTTTTGTGTAGCAAATTGCACTATCCTTTCTACCAACTCCTCAGGAAAGATTGCGAAGTGCTCATTTCCATGATGAGCCTTAGTAGCGATATCCCACACATTTCCTGGATTCTTACCTCTCGAATTGCATACCGCAAATACAGGATAATGTTTATGATCTCCAATCCTATTCCTCGTCGCATGACGTTTAAACTTTCGATAGCAAGTAGGACAATACTTTTCAGGATCGTAACCGTATGCTCTTGCTATCTCGCTTGTAGACGGCAAGCATCTTGTTTTCGGCGTATTGTTCTGTGTTACTATTTTTCTTATCAAACGGGAGATCTTTTTTTTGTCTGGTCGCACTGGACCAAATTGCAACATATTCATTGGTGGTTCCTTATTTCTTCCATCCCTTGCTTCGTTGCCCTTGGTTCTTATCAAGTCCATATTGGTGAAACACTTAGTACCTTTGGAGAAGAAAAGAACATATTCATATGCCTGAGAAAAGTTGGTTTGAGAGCCTGAAGCAATGTAGTTTCGCTTGTACCAAATAATGTCCTCCCGAAGAGTATAGCCTTCTTTGACCAAGCCTGCAGTGAGACGATGTGGAATCAAGAGCTTGCCATGATTTCGCCTACTATCACCGATTACGATCCAAAGACTCCCATCATCACACAAAAGCTTTCTACATTTTCCAAATAGCGTTATAAGTCGCTCAACAAAAATGTGATCTGAGGATTCTCTACCTAGCTCTCTAAAGTCGTCGCCATATCTCCGGTGCCTGTAGTAGGGAGGCGA
>DASQQK010000287.1:0-2178 GCA_035643435.1 Nitrososphaeraceae archaeon
GAAACTTTCAATAACAATGTACCCTAAAGTGACACTATAGCACTGTAGTGGGAGACTCCCATGTGGACGGAAGGAAGAGGTAGTAGGCCGGAATGTCTGCCTAACAGTTCCATGTATTGCTCATTATTCTCTCGCATTAAATTACATACATCTTTTTTAGGATCTCATTTTCAAGCTTCAATTCTTTGTTTTCGTTAATGATCAATGGCTTATTATTCTTGTAGTCGGCAATATCATTTCTAGCGAGACGATAGTCTGATAGAACTTTTTCTGTCAAGTTCAGTACAATCTGAACTTTATTTTAAATACTTTTTAACTTCTCTTCTTCTTCCAAGATCTTGGATGGAATTTCATCAAGAGGCAGTTTTGAGGAGCTTGCTGAAGAAGCGACTCTATGTACCATGTCCACAAAATCTGTAGCAGGCAATTCAGCCTTGAAGCAGTGAACATCGATTGCCTCAATCAAGTCTTCTATCCTTGTATCTTCAGTAACTCCCTTTATGCATCTTGGTTCTAAGTCTGATAGACAACGCAAAGTCGCCAAGACTCCAGCAATTTCTTCTGAGATTAACGGCTACTTCTCTTAAGAGATCGATGTCAGGTTGAGCCTGTCTACATTCATTGGCAATAGAGATGACTCTTCCTGCTCCGATCTAATTCTTGTTGGTGATCTCTTCTATCTTAAGCCGTTCAGCCAATCTCTAATTACCTCTTTTCTAATTGTCGATGGAGTTCTGGCACCCCCCCACCTTAGTAAATTCTATGATTAATACGGCTAAGACGTATTTAGAGTCTCGCAAAAAATTGGATCAGGCTAATTTGAGCGTGAATGACGTTTCATTTTCTATTTGACTCCAATCTGACGAAATGCTGACTCACATCTGGCCATCGTTTGACTGAAAGACGACAGCTGTTTGACAATGGCCCGGTTCACAGCATATCAAAGAGTGAATGATGTTTTCAGTTCTCAGGTTATGTCCTCGATATTCTAAACTCGCGTCTTTGTTGCTCAGTCTACGTGTAAATGTGAATTCCCACAGAGTGGGGGGGTCAGAAAATAGAATAATTGTTATATATGTACCAGATCATATTTCACCAGGAGAGGGAACAACAATGGGTGCGAGATCGGCTACTAACGATGAGTGGTCTTCTGTGGAGGAAGTCCCTACTCCGTTTCAGATTCTCACAATATTATCCGATCCTAATTCAGTGAAAATACTGAAAATGGCCTATTCTGGACTCAAAGTTAGCTCTTCGGGTTTCGGTGGCAACCTAAGTCGAAGACAGTATTACACACGACTGAAACGCCTTAGCGCACTAGGCCTTATCAAAAAGCAAGGAAGATACATTTACAAAACAACCTCTCTTGGATCTCTTATATATAATAGCCAGATACGGTCGTTGGAAAAGATGCTTGATAGTTATTGGCAGTTACGTGCGGTCGATCTTCTTAAAGAGAGATCAGAATTTCCAACATTTCAAAAAGACAAAATGATCCGCGAGCTACTCAGTACCTCTCAATTAAAAGATATCACGAATAGCACTTATTTGAGTGGTTTCACCATAGCAAAGGATTTTGATTCCCTCATAATTGAGGTCATGCGCATACTCGATAATGCTAGCAAGGAGATCTACTTTGCATCCAGGTATCATGACACACATGTTGCAAATCTTACTTTCAAAAAGTTTTCGAACGGAGTAGCATTGCATATTCTTGATGGAACTCCAAGCCAGATAACTGTAGAAAATAGAATCAATGCAATACTTAGAACACCTCCCAATCCTGAAACCTACAGAAACATTCAGAGTATGATACGATCTCCTAAATTTGAACTATTTAGGCTAGAAAGCCTTTCCAATAGTTTCTTAGTTGTCGATGGCACACAGGTTGTATATGAGATTGTAAGCTATGAAAATCCACATGAATTTACTGTAGCATTGGCTAACTACGATGATCCCTACCTTGCAGAAAGATACATCAAGTACTTTAATCTCCTTGTTAAGAATGCAGAGATCCCAAGGTTAATACAAACGACAAGGACACCCAGTTGAATTTCTTGGTTTGCCATTATGACAGATTCTGATGTCGAAGTTCTCGAGAAATGAACTATTACGCAATATATACCATCCCTAGATATGTTCTGCAACCAGTAATTATAAGGAAGTAATCACAAGGAG
>DASQQK010000288.1:0-4013 GCA_035643435.1 Nitrososphaeraceae archaeon
GGACAGATTATACAGACAGCTGATGCGACAGACCCAAAACATAGGGACAACAATGACAATAACCCGACAGCTTCTCAGAACGTAGGCAGCAGTCCTGCTAGCGGCACCACCGATGTGGGCAGTGGCAGTGGCAGTGGCAGTAGCATCACAAGTTTCGGAACCGACACGCCGTCAGCACAGCAGCTAGCTACCGCACAAGAAGCATCAACTAGTCCCTCATGTGGACAAGTAGTAAGCGGACAAGTAGATTTAAGTGCAAACCTTAACTGCAGTGGAGATGGTATCATTGTTGATGGTCCAAATACAGTAATTAACATGAATGGATTCTCAATCACAGGACCTGGAAAAGACACCTCTAAAGTTGGGATCATGGTATCAAATGTCGAAAACGTAAAAGTAAATGGACCTGGTTCAATTAACAACTTCCAAGCAGGAGTACTTCTTACTGGATCAAATGGATTTATGATTAACTCTGTCATACTATCCGGCAACCAGATAGGCGCATTTATGACAGGAGCTGAAAATGCACAAGTACAACAGAACATCGTACAAGACAACGGTATAGGTGTAGCATCTCACTCAAGTACAGGCGCTGCTATAGACTCAAACCTTATGAACGGTAACTTGCTAGCAGGAGTAACATTTGTCAACACACAACAGTCCAATATAGGAATGAACAACATAGTTGGAAGCCAGAATGGAGTATTTCTGGATGGACAGAGCAGACAGAATACAATATCATCCAACAATGTACTTGAAAATGTAATTGACCTTAACAATGCAAATGGATTGCCGACAAACATAAACGCAAATCAGTATGTAGACAACAGCTGTGAGACAAGTAATCCAAGTGGTTTATGTATAGGAAGGTAGCAGATAGCATGACCAATCTATCCTTTTTCTTTTTTCAAGAATTAAGTATTATGTTGTAGAGATATATACTATTCATGACTGTTTGTCATGCATGAAGTCATAGAAAGTGCTGCTAGAGTTGAAAGTACCAATGCTGCTGCCAATACCGAGAATACTGCAAGACCAATAATAAAGCTATATAATCTGAATATTGGTAAACAATATGGCATGAAAGATTCAGACGGTTTGAGCTCATCAGAAGTACTGAAGCTCATTGAATACATACCTATTAGGGGCAATCTCCCGACCAACGGCAGGCTTGAAAAAAATGTAACGATTGACTCTCAATTTTACTTTGAAAGCATACATCGCAAAGGCAGCTTGAGGGATATAATAGGGCTCATAATTGAAGAACTAGAGAAAGAAACACGAAGAACAGGACATAGAAAGCAATGGAAAAACATTTCTCTTCTCGAATCAGCACGGCAGCGTTATACCCAATTGCATGAGATAGGTTGCTCGTATCCCATAGAATATTTGTTATTTGATTTCTGTTTGGCTGCATTGGATACTGACTATCCTGATGCAGCATTGTATCTATCACATTCATACCATATCCTCGGGATTTCTAAACCATTGAATCTGTTGTTATCTGTAATCGTTAATGAACAGTTGATGCATGATAATGACGTAAGACGATTAGTCGTATTACTTGCAAGAGCAGTTGAGCCACATAGTGCAGATCAGTATGTTGATACCTTTGGCAATGGTTTCAAAAAACGTTACCTTCTATATAAAGAACAATCAGAGAATCAATGATAGAACAGGTTGACTAATTGTTCGTCTATCAAGATGTCAGGGAGGGATCGACATCAATGATGATGATGATGATGGAAAACTGGCTATATTCTTGTACGGGTAGCTAATCTAAAGATCGCTCCTTTTTTATTAAGAATTATAGTTAATGTTGTAAGTACAAATGTAGTCTGCATTACTTCGGTTAATAAGGCCATGGGATTCTTATCTTGTAACGCTACACCAGTTATTTCATTTGGAACCCTTGTCAATACAATCAGCGAGGCTAGTGCAACAGTGCCTATTAGACCAGCATAAAACCAACGTATATTCCAGTTAAGGGCCATGGGTATCGCCCAGAAGATCTGTGCTATTCCTGATATAAGAAATAAGCCATCAGTATATAGAAGTAATTCCATGGGAAAACCAACAGGTTTCAATGAAGGCCCGATCATTATTAGGTGGAGAATCCCTGCAATTACGGTAGTTGCTGCTGCTATATAATATAAGACATGATTTTCGATCAAAAAAGCTCTTACGTCAACTGATATAAGCCCTGTCAACCACAACGGAGTACCTCTTTTCATATCGTTCTTGCTTTGATTCCTTCTTAGATTGTGGATCATAGCTTATATGATGGTTTCAGTTTGATATGTAGTATCGTCACAATCCCTCACGAGATATTTTGATAAAACACAACCAAACATACTAGCTACTAATTGGTATAAAACAATCTTTGCAGATCAAATGTAAGATTTACGAAGTTTAATCTGTGAAAGGCTTGCTTAATAAATACATCATATGCCTACTGACTATTGATAACTAATTATTAATTGTAATAATAGTACCTGATTTTTGTGCATGCGTTATTACTAAATTGCATATGACCACATGTTCAATACTTGGAGGATATTTCTAATTAATGTATGATACAAGAAGAATTAAGCAACATAGCATTATTGTAGTTTGATGATCGAACCACCGCCTCTTTTAAACAAGTGTGCTGTATGTAATGTAACTAGACTTAGCATTTTGATTGTAGAGGAGGTGATTCGAATTAGATGACATTATCCATAAAACCTCGATACGATACAAACAGGTTAGTAGAAAAAGAACTTCATTACCCCTATCTAAATACTACGGCTTTAATCTTAACAGTTCTTATTAGTTGCTTGGGGGCTATTACATTGTCTGTAATTTTCTCAATGTACGGATCTATGCTATTCACAAGTCCAATACCAATACCAGCTATAGATCTTGGTAGTGTAAATGGTTTTGTAACAGGCTCAGATGGTCTGCCAATATCTGGAGCATCAGTACATGTTTACAAACACATGGCATTAGCAAATTCAGCAGATAAGAATGCAGGGTACTCTACCTCTATTAGAACCGAATTAGATGGTTCTTATTCACTCAGAGGTTTACCATCAGGCATATACGAATTCACAGTTACATATCCAGACGGATTTATTCAAACAATAGACAACTACGCGGTATGGCCCAGCTCAAGCTCTTCATACGTCTTTAGAGAGTAGCAGATCGTAGATTCACAGTACATATACCATTCTTTTTACCTATTTTTTATCTATTCCGTAGCCCCTATAGAGACTACAAAATATACATCTTTATCTGGCGTACGTAATTTTTTTCAAGAAAACTCGGCGTTCACGCTGCCACATTTAACTTCTAAAAGTTCCTCATTTCTATTATGGTCGTAGTCTATATAACCGTCATGTCAGCATTCTGATGTTCCAGGAATATCTCCGTATCTCTCACCACCGTCGTCCCACTCCAGATGAACACTTTGGGAGTTTAGAATCTGTGTACGGATCGCATCGATAGTGATTATACAATCGATTGTCTGATTTTCTTCGTCATATTCTCGTATCAATTTCGGTTGATGAGGTTCTGTATTATTATTATGATCAATCATTGACATCGTCATATCAACGATCCTTCCGCCTACCCTGAGCTATGAATAGACAAATGAATGACACTTGTATTGAGTTATCGAAAGATAATAATACGTTACTATAGATTACTACAATGAAGCAACACATCTTGTTGCTGTTCTCATAAACGAAGAATCTTGCTGCAGCTGTCGGTTTGCGCGAGCTGTGAATCGAAATTTGTTAATCGTTCAAATGCTCAACCACAGAGGATCAGCCCAGTCGCAATAAATGAGATTTAAAATTGATTGATATGTGGCAAATTTTTAATCACCCAATTACTTTTTTTTGATTTTGATTTTACTAAGATATATGTGTGAGTGAGTAGACAAACAAATCTAGAATGAGACTAGACTAAATATTATTTGTAATATTGGAACCTGAACTCTGTGGTAGCATTATTACCAATTTGGATAT
>DASQQK010000289.1:0-2056 GCA_035643435.1 Nitrososphaeraceae archaeon
ATTGGTAGAGCCCATCATGCCTGGAACCATCGCGGTAAAGCCCTGTAGCAGTTATTATCGGTTATTCCTTCAACGCCTGACCACCCGCTCCAGTTTGCAGTCTCAAGTGATTACGGTAAATTTCGCCATCGTTTCCCCTCACAAAAATCTATTATGTCTTAGCTCGTTGAGCAGGCCCTGGTGTAGGGCCTGGTGTCCTTACACCAGGAGGAGCCGGATCAGTCAATTGCCAATCAGACTAGAGTCCAATTCAGCCATCTAGCTGGAAAGCATGATGCCAAACCATCCTATGATGAACTTAAGGATTGGCTGCATAGCGGTCAGCTAGATGTCATTAGGGTGAATAAATAACGGCAAAAAAAAAGTCGGACTACATAGCAAAGGTAAAACGACTAGAGATCGATAATGGGTAATTACCTAAGGATAACATGGAATCAGAGTGCAGCTCAGCACTCAGCCGGACTTGGAGATAGCGAATACCTCGAATTATCAATACTAACCACCTCGTGATGCTTGAATAATAAGGCTACAAGCTACGTATTACACCATAAAGGGATTGGACCCGTCTACCTCACTATTGTTAGTAATGCTACACTGCTTCCGTCTCCGAACGTTAGCTTCATTATGCTCATTGAAAAGAAACAATCTTGATGAACATCAAAAGGCTGAAGAAGAGGACAAAAAATTGAGGAATGCTGGATTTGCAGATGGTTAGTTTTAGAAATTTTTCACGGTATGCTACTAGTCTTCCAAAATTACACAAACAGAACTAGATTTCCTGTACCATGACCTGGATAGATGGACTAAACACACAGTTCAAATGCAACAATAAGTCATAATAGTGATAGTTCAGTGATAGTTCAGGAGCAGACATAGGCCGAAACTACGGTTATGGAATAATAGATACTTTATTGAAACTTATGACTGAAGTGTCATTACTGTCTTCATTTCATAGTTTTTATGTCAAATGGTTCTCGCAGCGAATTTAGCATATAAAGCATTTTTCTGATATAGCTCTTCTTTGAAGGATACTTAACTAAACTCGCTTGATAAAACTCAATTAAATGGTCTACAAGGCAGTAAACGTCTTGTTCTTTTCTCTCTGATGGGGTATACGTAAGTATCTTAGAATACCAATACTCTATTAATGCATCTTCACCGTACTTTTCTTCTAACTCCGACAGAAACGCAAAATTAGAATGGCATTTCCTGCATAACCCAAGATGTACATCTGCGTATGACTTTTCTTCCAGATGACCGCACCTTGCTTCCATCATCATAGTCATTGTTGCCTTAGATCATAAGTCTAAGGAAATATAAACCCTAATAGATTGACCTGCTTGAGTCAGCTAATAAGATAAAAACATATGTCAGAAATATAGATTTTAAATATTCGTATCTATTCTGAGCCCTAGATATCTGAAGTAGCAGCTGAGTAAATTGAAGTAGCAGCTAAGCATTCTATGAATTAATGAACTGATACATTTATCTTCAGTTATTCCAATCATAATTCATAATGGCCAGATCTAAAAGTAAAGGTCAAACAAAGAAGTCTGTAGGAATGGGAACGAGCTGAACCAATTATATATGGAATAAGAAAAGAATGGAATGACCCACGATTTAGAGAGAATTTTGAACTTCTTGCAAAGAGAGGGTATGACTGGCTGGAGAAAAATCCGCCTAAGGTAAGTGTAGATTAAATAATACCGGCTGCTTTGTGGTGCGTTCTCCTTCGATATTGGTAGCTCTTATCCTTTCTTATTTTAAGTTTTAAGCACCCTCGAGATCTAGTTGATGTTGATGTTGATGATGTTGATGATGTTGATGATGTTGATGTTGATACACTATTAGACCAAGCTTTATTCGTTCTGATTTATGACCCGGACTCATTTAAATTATTATTTGACAATATATTAAATGAACAACAGATGATAGTAACTGTCGGCAGTACTTGGCTTTTATCCCATCTTGATGATCCTAATGTAATTATTATAGATGCAAGAGGAGTTATGCCATATAGATTTGGACATATTAATAATGCATTGCCACTATCCAT
>DASQQK010000290.1:0-5803 GCA_035643435.1 Nitrososphaeraceae archaeon
TGATGTTGACGATCAAGATCCAACGGACACCTCATTCAGAATTGATTTAGCGAATCATGAAAAATATTTGTTAATAGCTACTGCAACATGGAGTTCTGCTTATACAGGATATGATCAAAATAATGATATTTCCGGTTATGCTATATATGTATGGCCAACTAACATCTTATAAGATCGGGTTTCTTCAAAAAGAAACGCATTCAATTTTTCACTTTTGGCAGTCAGATTTGTAAATAGAAAACTATGAAATTGGATGACGACAAAAAAATACAATCCATATTAGGTATGTTGCTATAGTAATCTTTAGAGAAATATTGAACGAAAAGCTTTCTAAAGCAGAAAGGGTTGCAAAGTACAATGAAAAATTTAATGTACCTGATCAGACCGAGTTAGAGGAAGCCGAAACAACAGAGGATGCAAGACCGGAAAATCTTGCTGATGAACGAACCATAAGGCAAAGAAAGGGCCTAGAAACTAATCAATAGCGTTGTCGATGCAGAGGCATTGTTAGGATTAAGAGCCAGAGTAGGAGCACGAGGCAGGCCTTACCATAGTATCCATTCAATATTACTCACATGGTACACGGTACATTCAGAAGATTGCACACTTGCAAAGATGTGTGTCAGAATTACATACAATAGTTAATTAATTTGTTGTATTATCGCTACGAAGTCTTAAAGTCCAATGTCAGAAGAATTACAGGCTATAACTACTCTATTGGTATCAATTTCAGTTGCAGCTGCATTTCCTTTGGGAGCATTGTTGTCAATTTATCTTCCATATCCAGGACGAATTAAATCAGATATAGCGGCAATTTCAGCTGGCATATTCTTGGGGGCGATATTCTTATCATTAGTTGATGAGGCACGCAAGGAGGACGCTGTTCCTGTATTTGTAATTGGTTTTACCATGGGAGCTATAGTCTTCAGTGCTTCTAACCGCCTCTTCAAGAAGAGGTCTGAAAAGCAGGATCTTAATGGTTCAGCTAATCACATATCAAAAGAAAATATAGGTTCGGCTACTACCGTCATAGTGGGTACCTTTCTAGATAGTATTCCAGAAACTTTGTTTATTGGAATCATAATTGGATTACATCTACCTGAACTGATACCATCTGTAATAGCATTGGCATGTGGAAATCTTACTGCTACGATGGAAGGGGCGAAAAGAATGTACGAAGAAGGTAAAAAGAAGAGTGAAATACTAAAGAAATGGATATACGTTTTTATTCCAGTGGCGGCGAGCGGTCCTATAGGCTTTTATTTAGTAGGCCCACTTACGCACGATCAACTCTTTCTGATATCTGGTTTTGCAGCTGGGGCATTAATGGCATTTGTTACTGAAGAGCTTGTTCCTCAAGCATACCACAAGGTCGAGGTTCACATAGGATTGTCTGCAACAGCTGGATTCTTGTTTGTCTTACTCATATTCCAATACATTTGAGCATCTTCAACACATCTGACTTCCTAAACTGTGAGCTTTTTGATAACCTTTAGAGGTAATGTCGCAAGACTTTTAGATGTAATGAGTGAATTAGAAACTGCTAAGAAGAATCTCGGTGAGATAAGAAACGAAGTTCTATGATGGTATAATCATTACTATATTTATAGTACTAGTTGGTGTCTCCCTTCAAGAGGGCTTTCTCGAGGAATTAGAAAGTTCTCTTGGAAATCACATGATAATAGAGCATATGCTATTTTTTGCCATAGGAGCATTGTCTGTTATTATAGCAGAGATTTTTTTGAGGGAGATCACCGTAAGTAATAGGCAATATGTGGGGAAAGTAAAGAGAGAGGAGATGAAGACTGGCAGTGTTACAGCCAGTATTCGTTTAGCCTCAACAGAAATAATTCAATATTGGAAGCTATTTCTTCGTAAAATATTTAGATTAAATAAGTATCCATGGATATGGATTATTTTTGCTCTACTTCTTATGGTTGTATGGCACATACCTTATGTCTTCGATTATGCCTCTACACATTCTATGGCTCATGTATTACAACATATCTCATTTGTAGCTGTTGGAGCAGCTATATTCGTAACGATAAGGATCCTTGGAGAGTCATTTAACTTATTTCTATTGTTATCATTAATAGGAATGATGGGTTTTGTGGGTTTGATTTTTGTCATTTTGGATAGTCAAGTTTACCAAGTGTATTCCATAAAAAGTCATCATGATGGAGGAATCTATATGATTATATCATCTATTTTGCTCTTGTTAGTGATCACACCTATTTATTTAATTAGACGTACGATATTTCATCTGAAGGCCAAAGGTTAAGTCCAGATAGCTCATCAATATACCCTATCAGTGAGTCAGCAGTAGATTGTGATCTAAAGATTTAATCTAAATTATTATTTCATATGGAAAGCCGTATGATATATCGTTAAAGAAATAGTTCATCTTTATTACTCAATTACTCATTATAATGATTAATGATTCATCAAACCATTTTATTCAAGTTACTTAACGAAATTATAACCAAAATGCTTATAGATTATTCTTATTATTGAAAAATACGAATATCGTGATAGATAATGTTCCATCTTCTGTGATTGAAAAGAAAACAGTAATGATATGCGACGATGACCTTGATCTTCGCCAATTATTTAGTCAGGCCCTTAAATCAAGATATCACATCATTCTAGTCGGTTCTGGTGAAGATTGCATTAACAGATTCATACAAGAAAAATATCGCGGAAACAAAATACATCTTCTTCTGTTGGATTACAAGTTGGGTGATATGCATGGCGACCTAGTTGCTAGAAAGATAAAAGAACCGAACGGAACCAAAATAATTTTGATTTCTGCATACGATCTCGATGGTGAACTTGTGAAAGATTTGGAAGAGAATAATTATATTGCTAAGTATCTTGAGAAACCAATTCATTTAACTAATCTGATTGAAACAGTAATTCGCACGGTGTGTTAGGCTAGTTTCTATCCATATGTATATCAGTGTAGGCAGCTTACGTTGAAAGAGGCTCTATAGTGATTCGATTATTAGTCTTCAATGGAAAGATTATTGAAGTTGTCTACCTCTCTAACAGAAATTTTTATTCTTGAAAAATTGTTGTATCTATATGTTTAACTTCATGTAGCTTTCCGCTCCTGTTGCTTACTCTTAACTTTATACAATCTGATTTACTTGCCAATTTATGGCAAAACGAGCAATATACGAGTCTGAATGTTCTATTCTTTGATTCAATTAATATGACCATGAGGATCCTTAAACCAAGTCATCATCCATTTCTGCATTCCGCAAGTGTTTTCATACGTATTACTTTAATACTATCTATAAGAATTAGCAGATAGATAGTGGTCTCATAACAGTAACATTCATAATTTTCATTGTAACTCTAACTACTTAATGGCAATGTAAATGAGAATGTCGCCCCTTTCCCATCTGAATTATTTTCTGCCCATATTTTACTACCATGGGCTTCTACTATGCCTTTACATATATAGAGTCCTAGGCCTATTCCCTTATCGGACCTTGTAGTAAATTTTGTAAACAGTTTTGGAAAAATTTCTGGATGTATACCTACTCCAGTATCTCTTATTCTGATAACGACTTCGTCTCTTATATTAGATCTCACCATGTCAGCACTAATCGATATAGTCCCCTTCTGAGTAAATTTAATAGCATTGATAAGCAAATTCGATATAACTTCGTATATCCTTATTTTATCAGCCTCTACGTATATAGGATCTTTTTGAGTTGGTTCTAAGAACTGTATGATCAAGGCATGATTCTTGAGGAATTGATTCTCAATATCCCTTTTCACATTTAGTATCTTTTCATTTAAATTTATCTTTTCTTTTCTCAACCGAAGATTTTGACTATCAATCCGTGTCACATCCAGCAGATTAGTCGCAAGTTTATGAAGCCTTTCTGCATTTCTTCTTATGGCGTCGACCTCCGCTCTTCCTTCATAGCAACCTTCCAAAAGCTCTGCGTACCCCAGAATTGATTGAGTTGGTGTTTTCATCTCATGGCTGGCGATATTGATAAAGTCGCTTTGTAATTCATTCAGTACTCTTTGTTGTTCATATAGTTCCACTTGTTTCCATAAACTCTCAAAGATTGAAGCGTAGGATATAACCGTTGGTTTGCTATTGGAATAAGTTCCTAATCCCAATGCATCAGTAAACTTCTCAGCATTATCATCCTTCTTTTCAAATACTAATGATTCTTTTTTATCTATTACTAATATGGTAATCGTGCTCACAGAAGGTTCACCATGCTGCACATTTGTACTACGAAAACTAAAGTCATTCCTTATATCTAGTTCTTCTTCCTTACTTTCTAGGTTTTTCTTAATCACAGGGTCGTTTGGTACCAGAATTTTGACAGTTAAGCTTCGTTCTACTGACGCTTGTTTTAACAACTGAATTATACCTATATGCTGTTCCCGTAGAAAGGCATTAACTGTAGGTATTAGTAATAATATCTCATGCTTGGCTGATTTCACCATATTAGTAAGTAAAGTCTGAACTGCTAGAGGATCCTGAATTACATCTGTCTTTCCTACCATATTCCCTCCTTTCGTACTATTGTTGATGTATGCTGGAGCCCCCAAGAGATTAATTCTCAATATTGTGCAAACTATATAAACCAAGAGTATAGTATACTCTTGTGGTAGTAGCATTTAGGAAATTATTTCTATATCGAACCTATTCTTTGAAATGATGGCCGCGGACTGAATGTCTAAAGGGGTACTCCAATGAAGTTCTACCCTGTAGATACTTTTGTCTGATAATCTAAGTTAGAATTGGTAGTTTAGAAGAATTAGTCATATTCAGAGTACTAGATCCGTTGTCTTGCTGCTCAGCCGTCTGACTCGTGGCCTACCACAGCTACTCGCTATATTAGAATCACAACAACTACAAGGTATGATACAACAAGAGCGCTTTAGGCAGGCATTGACGGATAATGTTGTGCTGCTTGTCGATACTTTTATAGTAAACCAATAGGCAGTATCGGTTATTGACAAGTAGTTTGGCTGAATAGGATATAATTACTTTATCAATACTGAGAAAAGTATCTTATTCCTCTTTCGTATTAATTCGATAATTTTAATTTCCTTAGCACAAAATGGACAATATCTAATTAGATTGTAGTCTGTTGTCTGACCGTTTTTTCCTAAGACTGACATATGTCCGGTTTTACCTGCTTCCGTTGTAAATACTGCAATAGTCTCAACTTCAATCATATTTTTCATTGCTGGGCAGCGTATATGTATAGATCTGCTAGGACCTATACTCGTCTGTTAAAGATCTGATATAAAGAATTTGAATCTTAAAATAACTTAATTGATTTAGATATTTTAGAATTCTATTTCTCTCACTGACTGTACGTACCTTCTATAATGATTAAGGAATGTCACTATCCCTGATAGCCTATCTTAGAATTTCGTCCTGATTTATTGTCTTTAACTTGATATGCCCATTCAAATATAGTATTGCGATGTCTTGCAATGCTATCTACTGTTTTATAGTTTATTGAATATCTACTAGTGCAATGGGAAAAATGACTGAAAAGATAAAAGATACACTAACTGGTGCTAAGGGATCTGTAGCTGGAGAAAAATATGAAGAGGGTGGATGAGGGGTTGGAACTGGAAAGGGAAAAGGAGATGATCCACTGACAGAATATAAAGAAAAAGAAGCAATGACACCTGCCAAGGTTAAAGAACATGAACCCACAGCGGTTTCGAGAGAAATGACAGAAAAGATTACAGAACCAGGACAAGTAGGAACTAACCCAGAGGAGGCAGCCGAAAGAGCTCGACGAAGCGG
>DASQQK010000291.1:0-2462 GCA_035643435.1 Nitrososphaeraceae archaeon
TCATCCTTCTTTTCAAATACTAATGATTCTTTTTTATCTATTACTAATATGGTAATCGTGCTCACAGAAGGTTCACCCTGCTGCGCTTTTGTACTACGAAAGCTAAAATCATTCCCTATTTCCCTCTCTTCATTACGTTCTAGGTTTTTCTTAATCACCGGATCGTTTGGCACCAGAACTTTGATAGTTAAGCTTCGTTCTACTGATGCTTGTTTTAACAATTGAATTATACCTATATGCTGTTCCCGTAGAAAGGCATTAACTGTAGGTATTAATAATAATATCTCATGCCTGGCTGATTTCACCATATTAGTAAGTAAAGTCTGAACTGCTAAAGGATCCTGAATTACGTCTGTCTTTCCTACTATATCTCCTCCTTTCGTACTGTTGTATGCTGGAACCCCCAAGCGATTAATTTCTCAATATTATACAAACTATATAAACTGTGTAACAGCAGCAGGGTATCTTAACTGATAGACGGTCATATTTGCTGATTCTCTACCTAGACCTTCATTCCCCGAATCAGTGGATCTGTTGCCAAGTTATCTATTTGTTATCATATTGCATATTATTTCAAGATTTTATTCGCTATTCGCTATAGACAGTACAGCAGTACTTAGTTATTGTAAATCATTAAATAGTATCATGCCTTAACCTTAGCATGTCAAATCCTCCTGGTCCAGCTAGTTCCTCTGCAGACAAATCATTGAGTTGTGAACAATGCAGTGGAATGAAATTTGGTACAGCAGATGAACTTGCAGATCATAACCGTAAGGAACATGGACAATAAGCAGGATAAAACTCGATTTTATCTAGCTCTCACATTGATTCCAAGTTAATTCTGGAATCCTCTGGAGTCTTGCTTATTATAAAGCATTACCTTCAGTCCCACTTCACTCTCTGTGCTCTGAATTTCTTTGAAAGGAGATCTTCACCTAACATATTCTTAATTGAAGAGAATGCTATCTCTGCAATCCCTCTTCTCCCACCATCTTTTAGCTTTTTCGACCCCATCATATCCTCATTTTTCTAATAAGTAGAACTTCCTCTCTTCGTAATGGACACTATTTTGCTTTAGCAGAAGCATTCTTTTTAACACTTAACGGTAGTTCTGCTACCTTTAGTTACTATAAATTATATAATCTTCTCTGATTTAGCATCGACTACAATATGCAGCTTGACAAACTCTGTAATCTCCTTTCTTTACTATGCCCATCAGTATACGTTCACGTTCAACTAGCGATTCATTGTAATTATGCCATGATTTGTTGGGGACAATATCTTACGAATGAATAAGAGCGCCTAATAACGCTACAACCTAGATAGAGAGCTTAGCTCAAATATAATTTAGAACTCTAACTGACTTTCACTCAAGTTCGTTCTATAATTGAGCTATGATTAAGGAATGTCGCTATCCCTGATAGCCTATCTTAGAATTTCGTCCTGATTTATTGTCTTTATCTTTCGCAAATTGTTTCGCATGTGTATTGATTCCCAATGGTTTAATTTTACCATCTCGCAATGGATCTTCCCTAATGCTGATCATATTTTCCTTACTATAGCCTGAATATGATTCGGCTATAGTTGATTGGTTCCTCTTTTCTAATTCAACTGTAACCAAATCTCTTAGACGGATAGAAGGGATTATCATACTACCAGCAGAGTACGTTATATCATCACCAGAATTAGTAGCAGTAGCACCACCTAGTAAACTACTATTTATAGATTTACTAATATCTCTGGACATAGCAAACGGAGTTCCAGCCCGACTGATAGTTCTTGTCATCTTGTCTATATCAAATGGTTCAAGTTTACCATTTCTTTTTCGAACTAGAAGGTGAATTGAACCAAATGGCTGCGGTTCTACTTTAGTCATTTGCATTTTATACCTGATTAATTTTACCAATAATACTATATTAATGATCATGACTAATCATCATACATTCAGGACGGTTTTTTGCAGATTATAACCGGTTGTCGCTTTACATTCAGCCCTCGGCAGAGAAATACGTAAACAACACTGATATAGAAACTATGCCCTTTTTTGACATACTATTATTTTGTGATTTTCAAGCATGATTCATAGGTCTTCTTTAGACTTGATACGCGCACTCGTATACAGTATTGCGACGTCTGACAATAGCTAGCGCTACATCTTGCGGTGCTATCTACTGTTTTATAGTTTATTGAATATCTACTGGTGAAATGGGAAAAATGACTGAAAAGATA
This sequence comes from Nitrososphaeraceae archaeon, assembly GCA_035643435.1. Lineage (GTDB taxonomy): Archaea > Thermoproteota > Nitrososphaeria > Nitrososphaerales > Nitrososphaeraceae > TH5896. The sequence continues at coordinate 2,230 of DASQQK010000291.1, forward strand.
AAAGGTACACTAGCTGGTGCTAAGGAATCTGTAGCTGGAGAAAAATATGAAGAAGGTGAAGGAAGAGGAGACGATCCACTGACAGAATATAGAGAAAAAGAAGCAATGACACCTGCCAAGGTTAAAGAACATGAACCCACAGCGGTTTCGAGAGAAATGACAGAAAAGATTACAGAACCAGGACAAGTAGGAACTAACCCAGAGGAGGCAGCCGAAAGAGCTCGACGAAGCGG
>DASQQK010000292.1:0-2877 GCA_035643435.1 Nitrososphaeraceae archaeon
AGACCAATGAGAGGTTCTATTTCCATAGCTATCAATTATGGAGTCGGATTAATTAACTAGCATAAACACGGGGTACATACTGTAGTACTTTCGGTATCTGTGTGGTGTCTATTTCATCCACTTGCTACGTTTTAGTATATATCTTCAACTCTTACGTTTGATGTTTGGACTGAGTCACATTCTTTCGATTTACTCTTACTTAGAAGGGGCAGAACCTGTAAGGAGGCTTGGTGACATGTATGGCTATCATTGCCCCTGATTCTTTCTTCTATTTCATTCACATCTCCTGTGACATCTACGATGTCTGCGTCAGCAAAATTAGGAAATCTGTCATTCCACGCAATCGAGATGTCTGCACTCCACATGTTGAACCCAAGACCCAGATCTGATCTCTGTCGTGTGAGGTATTTAACACCGAAATGAGAATTGGGCTAGCCCTTGCCTACAAACAGGAATACTACGATACTTGGATTATCATTCGTCAAAGGTGTTTAAGGAATTTGGTGTGAATCGTGATTACCTTCCCAAGAACGTTGAGTGGGATTAGGGTAACCTATGGCTTCGCAAACAATTGGTTTGCATAGCCTCAGGTCTATCATTTGATGAGTCAAATTCAGATCGTTTCGCATATTATTGAGCATTTATCTCGTTACATCTTTTGTTTCATGAAATGCTTGATAATATACCGCCTTACTATTGTTGTTGGGGGGAACGTTAGTTGAGAGACAACATTATCATATTTGACTTCTGGGTGTGGGTTGGTGTCGTCTGGCTTATTGTCATGAAATTTAGAAATTGACTCGTCGAATCCCTTTTGTAGTTCTGCCTTTTTTGTCTGTAATTCATTAATGCTTTGTTGAAGCTCACCTTCTCTCTTTTTTAGCTCTATATTTCGATCAACGAATCGTTGATAAATTCCGAAGGAGGCCTCCAACATATTGATTTCGGCCTTGAGTCTATCATATTCAACTCTCGGAAGGTAGCCTTTTGCGATCTCAAGAAGCTCCACTACTTGTTCTCGACTTAGTTGGCCAAAGATTGTCTTTGACCTGAAGATAAGCTTTTGTGAATTGAGTACACTCCAGAAGCATATAATATTCTTGATGATAACGTATTGCTTCATCAGCTTTGAGGTCTGGATGATGTGGGAGTAGTTTCGTCAAGACCTGCTCGATTTGCGATTGCTTTTATAGTGTTTGGGGAAACTTTTGCCTTTTGTGCAATATCTCGATAAGATTCCCCTTTTTCAAGCAGTGCTCTATAGAGGGCTTTGCTTTTTAAATATTCTGCTTCTTTCATAATTTTCATTAAGGTTACATGATCGCAAACTATAGTAGACTATACTATGCTATACGATATTCAGTGCCACTAACACCAGCGCAAACTATAGCACAAGTGATCTATAGGATCAGTACAACTAGATCAGTACAACTAGATGGACAGTGATGGATTGTAATAAGAAGTATTATATATTTCTAGGCGTTAGTATGCGAGATGGAAATGTGCAAAGAGAAATCAAGTTTCAATACTCTGGGAATAATGATGGTACTATTACTAATTGGGGCAACAGGCGTCATTACCATTCTTTTTAATTCGGTGTACGCCCAGAATACGACAATGTTAGGAGAACCATTTCTTGTAGAACAGGGAAAGATTACGAGTCAGAAAGAACTGAGTCCTAACAGAACTCAGTTTACCTTTTCATCCAATGGGACAATGAATGGTAATATCGAAGTAACAAACACCGGAAATATTACTACTATTTCTAAAGGTAATAGTCTGGGATTTGATCAAGGGCAAGGAATAATATCTACTAGAGATGGGAGTGAGATGGCAAACTATACTCTTATTGCGGTTGAAAATATTCCAGAGGGTGGGAATTTATCATATCGAGGAGCCGCAGCCTATAGTACAAATTCCACAGGAGAATTGTCTTTCCTGAATGGAATACTTGGCATCTTTAGGGGTGAAGGAGACCCTCAGAGCGGAAATTTCGTAAGCAGCGAATGGGAATGGAAGTAAGCACTAACCTGTTATCGAGACAGCACGCAATAGTATCCTAGGGGACAGTAAGGATACAATTTTCTTTACCCAGTGTATCGTTATGTAGCTGTGAAAATTGTTCACTGTTCTCTAAAAGACGGCAAATAAAAGACTGTAACTGATAATGATAATTAGTATCTTGTATGTAGAAAGCTATTGGCTTGAGGGAAGGGAGCAATTTCATTCAAAACTCGAAATACCTACAAGAGGGATGAACAAATAGTTTCTTAACCTGATTGGGTTTGGCTGATGCTTGAAATTTTGGCGCACCTCTACAAAAAGTCAGTATCAACAACATCATGTTTCTAGATTTGTTTTCTCAGGATTATTCACATAATCTCTGGCTTCAGTACTACTTCCGCTAGCCTTCAGTACTGCTTCCGCTAGAAGCCATCTAATAAGTCACTGAAATCGTTGCGTATTTTATATTGTCTAGAAGAAGTATTCTTCTTCCTTCTGCATGCTATGACAGAGAAACCAACTATCAATTTCGACAACTTTTCAGACCATTTCATTCAAAAGATGACTATAGTTATCATGCATATTTCTGTAACAGGGATATTTATCTAGACGTCTTTATCTTCCTCTAATTCTTCATCATCAGATGGCAATGCTGGCAAAGATAACTGAGATGAAAACGATGGTACTCTTGAAGAATAGACTTCTATGACATCACTGACGGTTTCTTCTTTCAGTTTAGCATATACTTTTTCAGCCTCGTCTAACAACATTTCCTTATAATTTGCCAAGGTATAATTCTGATTCAAATATGATTCTCGTCCGTATTGATAATAACCATTGTAGTAGTTAGGAGGGTGAACCAACTGTGATAGC
>DASQQK010000293.1:0-3426 GCA_035643435.1 Nitrososphaeraceae archaeon
TTGCGTTATACAAACCGATGAATTGTTGTGAAAACAAGATAATGCTCAACGTCGCTAAGAATAATGCTTTGGCATATCCGTTGCGGATAATCATCCACTAGGCCTGCGTCAGCTGGTTATTTAAAAGAATAGTTGTGCGAAATTATGAGAACAGTTACAGTCGGCAAAAATAATCTATGAAGTGAGATTATACCGTACTACGTTGTCTGATGGATAAAGACCAAGACACTGCCGGACCTACAAAGCACCTATAATCGTGTAATGTATTGAAGATCTGCTTTCGTACCTTCAGTCGGAAAGATCGGTACAATCCATCGTCACAGATCGTTCCTTTTATTTCTACCTTTTTTAATCGCAAGATAATCTTTGAACCTGCTAGGGCTGTAATCATGAGGATCATATTTTTTATTCTTGAAAGACCTGTTTGACTTCGTTGTGTTTAAAAATTCTCCAGCTTGTTTTGTTTGCTTAGCCAATTCTTTTGTAACTATCCACCGGTATGTGAGTTTGCTCCCGATTATTAGCCCCACGATAATCGCCCAGATCCATAATGGTGGACTCTCCAATTTACCTTTCTAAATTAAAATTAATGGCAATAGAGTATTAAATCTGTCGTTTCCCACGCATATCCTCCTGGGAAAAAGCTTTCTAACACCGTCTCTTATACGTTACCTTGTTAGAGGACCTCCGATATTGTGTGCTGTTTCAAATTAAATCCTTGGCACTACGCTATGGCTATGAATGAAACTTATCGGAAAACATTATGTAAATTTGTTACTTATTCTTCAAATAAGCTATATGTCGATTCAGATTCAAGAGTGTCTGCAGCATATTTCGTTCATCCAGAACATAACACTAATCCCCGACGTCAGTCGTTGAAGTCTCTCTGTTATCACCAATGCACAAGATGTGCGATAGTATTTCACTGTGATCTCAATCGCCTAGGCGTAAAGAATCAATGCGGGAATCCTTTTTACAATGGCAAATGTAATACATGTTTGGGAATTCTAAAAGATGGCAGATAATATGTTGCATATAGTAGGCGGCGTGTGTAAGGGAGATTTTCTCGCACTGTCAGGGGTATTGAAATCCTTATCTTGCTACCTAAGCCATTAAGCCTAGCTGTGGTATTATGTAAATATAATACAGCGGTTAGATTTCTTCCTTAAAATCAGGATAAGTGTTACATTCTTAAGTCATCATGGTACATTTTAATAAGAGATGGAAGAGAGCAAGTCTAAATTCGATTGGAATGAAATAATTACTAAATCAGTACAGACTAGTGACGGTAAGCATGTAGGTCACGTGGACGGTCTTACTGGTAAAAACTTTATAGTAAAAGACAAGGTTCTTCATGCGAGGTACTATTTGGTTCCTCGGGATATACTAAAGTCGTATGAACATGGGAAGGTCTTGCTAAACATCTCAGAAGATGTTTTGAACTCAAGATACAAAAGAGATAGACCAGGCTATTTTGATAATGCCATGTCCTGAAAGTCTTAAATTATGTGAAATAAGTGGATTAGTCATTCGAGGACAAGAAGACAAACACGTAGGAAGGCTATAATACGAATTGATTGTGTATGCTTGTCTGTTCTGTCATATTTGAATTAGCATCTGCAGCTCTTCACATCCATTCCAGTCTAAAGTTAGTGGCATCCGTTGCACGGCAGTGAGTTCTGCCTATCTAATCATCGTAAGAATATTTTTTATTACCTCATCGTGATTTGCATCAACTTCAGTGGTAACTAATAGTATGCGGTCTTCTGCCAACGGGAATGTTATTCTCTTGATCTTCTGATATTCTGATATCGCGTATCTTCCTTTACCAATTTTTGATGAAAGTGAGCTCCTCAAAGCCCATCTTGCCATGGCCTGCAGATTCGATCTTCTAATTTCCTCCGGAGACAGAAGATTTGGGATCCCATCACGCTGCCCACCATGCCTTATCTCACCAGAATCATCACACACGCCTGCGAATCTTATCTTTGGATCGAGACCAAGGATATCCTTGCACAATTTGTCAAATTCCATTTTCTGAATGCATAATAAATAATAAAATGTATTAAGATTTTTGTTAGGCAAATGATACTGGTGAGGATGGCTTCGATCGCAGATGCCTAATTTGAATTTACAATTTTGTTCTTCTGCTCCATCGTCAAGACCCAGAGCGGGATTAGATATTCTCAATATTATTATAAATAGTCTTACCAGTCGACTCTTCACCAACATCTATTCTACTGCCGCTATTTGACAGTGTTGTTGTCAGTTGCCATCTCCACATTAGTACCTCAATCCAGTTCGTCCTCCGCCATATCCTGATTCATAACCAATATGCGATATTTACTAATTCATCAGAATCAACTATGAAATAATGCCGAGGGGGCTGATTTATAGATCGATTTTTACCAGCTAATTGGACTTCTACGGAGAGTGCCTGGAATGTTGACAGGCGACAAGTTACTTTAGATCTAAGTACAGAAACAAACAGTTAGAAAAAACTTTCTACACGGATATATACGCAATGTGTATCTGTTCATTAGCCTAAAAAAACAAATGGACACGCCTGTATTTTACCCATCTAAGAACGAGGAAGACATTGTACCTGATCCCAGAGTCAAGATTGGCAGCATAAGAGTTCCGGGTTTAACACTTAACTGGCATAAAATATGCAATTCCAGAGTTTTGGTCGTGACAAGAGATGGCCTCACGTGCGGTAACGCTGTTGATGAATTTAATGATAGTATAGTCTTGATTGAGTTTAGTGCCTCAAGGTGGCGTGAATATCTTGTTCCGAAAACCGCAGTAGAGAGATATGACGGAGATATGTTACACTTGAACATTCATCATGAAATATTGACTCGGTACGCATATTAAGGGTCATTTCTTCCGAGAAGGATTAGTTCCAGTCCGGACAAGGTTGGTGGCTGGATATAGCCAAAGTCAATGAAATCAGGCATCTTTACTTACTTCGCTATATGTATTACCTGGATTCTCAGCAACTGAATTCTCAGGGGGCACTTCTTTAAGTGGGATATAGATTCCATCATCCCTCACAATCAACTCCAACCGGTGACCTTTTCCTAGGTTAAATCCATCTACTACCGGTTTGGGTAATACAATGACAGAGCTAGTGCCCAATGCCGTAAGAGTGACAGTGTATTTAGTTGGCATTACCCAAAAATTATCATCCATTTTATATTTAACACTTATGCTTGATAATTATAGAGACCTAATCCCAAATCTAGATATGCATAATAATGCGCACATATATATAGTTATATGCTCAGTGATTCGAAATTACTACCCTTATCTATCCATCTCATATTTCCCGAATATCCTCCTATGCCAGGGGGAGTAGACCGCGAGCGCCCGAGTTAGTACTTTGGATGCGAAATGTTACGTATAGGCCTACAGGCACAAGTC
>DASQQK010000294.1:0-15429 GCA_035643435.1 Nitrososphaeraceae archaeon
ACAGATCTTTCTCGTAACTCATACGGAAACAGAATTTGGCGATTATCATTCGATTGCTCTGAAGGTTGATGAATACGGTAATAGACGGGTTGTTTATACACCTGTCAAACTATGATGACCCGCTATCGGTCATTGGTTATGGGTCCTATGTAATCATTACAAATGACTATATTTCTTACAATTCTTGTAACGTGAAATATAAAAATTCAAGATCCTTTCAGCTCCATTTAAAATTAGTATTTTGACTCGTTTAAACAAATTAAAACAAAGTATTTCTCTATATTTGTAAATGAAGTATGTAAAGAAAGGGTTAGCCTATTGGGTTATGATATAAGTAAGGACTGCCCCATCTCGAATAAACGGACCCGCCCCAAGAGGACAATGTATAAAGAACGAATCCGATTGGGTATCAACGCCATCAAAGCTGCAAGAATTTCCATCATGGACATCTGTATTAACAAAAGTCGCCTCAATAGAAATTTCTTCTTTCAATTCTATTGGTGCCTGTATCTCAAAAATACTCTGGGTAGGGTCCTCACCTAGATTCCAACCAGGTGTGTAATGAATTTGGCGAAATATCTCGCCAAGAATCGCGCGATTTTCTGTTGTCAGCAGCAGAAGCAGTCATCCATCACCAAAACGGACTGTCCAAACTCACTGGGCAAATTGATAGATGTTCCATTCTCTGCAGTAATTGTGTAAGTTAATGTATTCGTATCTGTGTCATAGACAGGACTGAATGACTCTACGATAGCGGTTTCTAGCTGACCTGTCTGATTATTTTCCACAATTAAAGCATCATTAGGTTCATCTGATGAAAAACTGTTTTGACCTGCACTCCAGTTACCAACAAAGTCATTTGTACTTACAGTTGTTACAATTCTTTCTGGTCTATCTGAGAACAAAATAGTCCTATTTGCTACATTATTCAATTCTAGTGTATAAGCAGTCTCATTGATTTGAGATAGTGAACCAGACTTAGCATTTTGAATACTCAAGAACTCTACCCCAGTCATGTTTCTATCAGTAGTAGTCTGATTCGTTATTGTCATATTTCCTGTCTGTGCATCCTCCAATACATCGATGTCTCCGACTTTGCCATACCAATTCTCCTATGCCATAACATGATGAAACAAGGTTGTTACAACTAAGACAGATGCTAGTGCAACTACTACTCCAAACAATACTGGATTTAGCTGACCTTTAGGACAGTTTATCATAGTGATAACTACCTATGTATAGTATTTATGGGATTATTAGCCTGGCAGTTTCTTTAATAATTTAACCTATACTAGTTAATAGCATCCTTTGGCTACCAAGCATTAAGAATTGATATGCAGCAGCAGTTGTCCTTAGCGTGCTTAGCAAGCAGACATAGTCAATGTTCTGGCCAACATGAATGCCAATGTAACTGTCACTATGTCTTAAGAAGCGGATACAAAAAATGAGGATAGTTTGTTCTACGATTCTATTGGTTCTGCTTCGGTCGGTAGGCCTAGGATTCTTTGCAAGCACTCTTTTATTCGGTCAGCGGTAGGTCCATCTGTTATTGGGTCGACGCCAATATGGGGTACGCCATTTTTCAGAAAGTCTCCAAAGACCCTTACGACGAATCTTTGTTCTTGTGGAGTGGCACTCTCAAGGTATTCGCACAGTTCTTCTAGGTTTTCAAAAGAGGTGAGAGAGAGAAATACTGTTATCTGTTCATCCGTAAGGTATCTAGTAAAGCACTCTTCGCATGTTTGTGGTTCCTCCTCGATGTTTAAGAAAATACAACTCTGGGTATCGCCAGCTTGTATATTTCCACCAGCTGTTGTCGTTCCTATTATAAGTTCACAATCGCCACTGACAGATGCTATAAAATTATCTGCTGCCTCTCCAACCTCATAATCGCCTGGACTTACGGTAACGTCCTGACAATCACCAGGCATAAGTGAAAATTGTTCAGGTGACGCCTTAACACCACTTACAGTAAACTCGAATACGCCCTCGGCGGAATCCACGTCCTTGCAAACTTGTAATGTTGCAGTCTTTGGAGGTTTAGGTTCTTTCTTCACTTCCGGAAATGTCTGCTGTGCCGTTAATGCTGCTGCGTTCTCATCACCCTGAATTCGTGAGTCGGTGTTCTGGCATCCTAGGTTAACAGGCATAAAGTCATTTCCACATGCACTTGTTTGTGATGTTGCTTGGTTTTTCTCGTACGCTAATGCATCTTCAGGCGCCACAGGAGTTACTGCTATAGTTGAAAGTAACAATGCTGCTGCTAATACTGAAAATATCGTAAAGTTCCGGCTTTTCATTAACATCGAGGATATTTTACTTAGCTTATCTGGATCGGGTGAAATAAGACTGCTAATTAAATCTTAGAAGTCTTCTTTTACTTGGTTAGAGAATGCGGGTACCATTTCTTCTTATTTCTTGCTTATTCTTTTGTCGCCCTGAATTACTGTGTCTGAGTGGGCGTGTAATGCTGTGCCGTATATACGTTCTAGTTGTGCTAATCTTTCTATTTGGGCCGCGGATGGACATTTAGTACATTCTATCTTTGCTGTCATTTCTTCGGCGCGCCGGCCTCCTTATTCTTTCTATCATTCCAATACTTCCTTACTCTCTTACTGATAATGTCCCTATTCTGACCGTCTGCTATCTCCCTTTTGGTTTCATTACTAACTTTGTGTCCCCTCATGCTTTGAGATATTCTATTCCTAGTCTGTTGTGAATGTGGTACTCCTTTATTCCATACTGTGTTAGTTTGATAATGTTTTAGTGCGCTTGCTATCTATTTCTTTATTGATTCTGGGCTGCGTTTTTTGCCTAGCCAATAACTTGAATGCGTCTTGTAATGCTTTTTTAGTGCTTTACTCTGACGTTCTTTGTTCTGAATAACTGCTATTCTGCTTATCATAATCTAACTCGCCTTTTGCTTTTGCTGTTCGTAATGCTATTACTAGCTTATCGAATGCGTTATTATCTATTCGTATAAGCCTCTTTTGTACTATCTGTATCAAGGCCTCTAACATTGATTTATGCCTAGTACGAAAGTTAATAGGGACTATCTTGTTATAAGTGCAGTCTGATGTTTCCCAATTGCGTATCACTTCTTCCTTTAGCAGGTGATAATTAACATATTCTGTTTTCTTATAGCTGTTCTTTAATTCGTGTATTAATCCGGCTGCGCTGCCGTCTACTAATACTTTGCATACATGAAATTCGTTAATAAGCTGCCTTACATGATTAACAATTTCAGAATAAAGCGGACGTTTGAATGAATCAGCATATACAACTTCTAACTTACCATCACGCATTCTAATTATGACTATAGCAAATTCTGAACTACCCCAAGCTGGGTCGATACCCATGTACGAAGTAGTCCATAGGTCCTGTCTTATTGAATATGGGTCTGAAGTTATGGCATATATGTCTAGGCCGTTGAATATGTCACCGAAGCTGCCACCGTATTGTAAGCAGTACTCTTGCTTGAATGAAGGTGATGCTTTGGCTTTGGCTATGTCCTGTGCTGAATATATCTTGTTAATGCCATAGGTGTAATCCAATTTCAGTCTATTATAAATACAAGTTTCTTCAGGTTCATTTTCTATATTCTCGAATAGGCCTCCTGGCTGGCCTGGTGTTGATACCATTATGATATATGGATTTGATTTACCGATGTATCTCTCGCTTACTATTCTAGCATCTTGCTGCTGGCCAGGTGGAAAATAATCTGATTCATCTAAGAATACTAATGTTACATTCTGTAGAATAATAATCGACTGAATGAGTGTTATTATAATTATGATTGGGCGCGGCCGAATTATTACTATTAACTAAAGCATGCTTCTGCTTACTAAGTTCATTAGCCAGGACACCGCTTCCTAGTATCTCTAATCTGAGTGCACTGCATTCTTTTATGATAATGGCTGCTTCATGCTTTTCCTTTGTGGTTGTTTCTTGTGATTCAATATCTTCGAAGCATTTCTTTATTATCTGTTGCAGACGAACTAAAGATAACTCCATCTCAGTTGGTAATATCTTATTGATATATTCGCTAATGTTCTGCCTTGCTTTGATTCTTAAGTATTTTAAATCATTGTTAACTAATGAAGGTGAGATACCTATTCGTTTAGCTATATCCCTCTGACTATATCCTCTTGATGTTAGTTGTAATACCTCTTCCCTTCTTAGTTCAAGTAATAGTTTCTTACTCTTCTACGTGCCTAACAACATATGTTCGCTTCCATACTACATTAGACCGATTCCCATTTCGACGGGCACGGTTACCAATATAACCATCGGCCGACTTCTTACAGAGCTGCAATTACCTTTCTCATAGTTAAGTTTGTTCATAAGCTTGTATTAGAATATTTATGTCGAGTTTGTGCATTTGAAGCATTGCTCTCATAACTCTATCTGATTTTTCGGTATCCTTGTCCTTTAGCATCTTGATTAAAACTATGGGAACGATTTGCCACGAGACTCCATATTTATCCTTTAACCAACCACATTGTTGAGCCTTTTCATCGCCGCCTTCCGAGAGCTTTTCCCAATAATAATCTACTTCTTCTTGAGTCTCGCAGTGTACTTGGAACGAAACAGCTTCATTGAATTTGAATATCGGACCACCGTTAAGAGCTACAAACCCTTGCCCTTCGATTTCAAATTCTACAGTCGCTACTGATCCCGCTGACCTTCCATGAATCTCATATCCTTCTTTTCCATAGTGGGTAATATCACCTATCTTTGAGTTTTTAAAAATTGAGGTGTAGAATTTTGCTGCCTCCTCAGCTTTATCGTCGAACCATAAACAAGGTGTAATTTTCTGCATATGTGTAATAATTTATGAATTACACTTTATAAGCATGCAAGGCGCTTGAGCTACTGTATCAATGTATATGCCTCCACTTATTGTCTAATATAATATTTTGTTCATCGTTAATGGTTAACATACTCCAGCCCTAAGACAGACTTTTCTATGTATTGCCCTTTATCAAGAGTGTTGCTATCATCAAGGATAAATAATCATTATGCTTTATCCAAGTCATGATCCAAAGTATCCAATACAGCAAGAATAACTCATCTGACAGGAATGAAAGTATGGGTAGAATGCCAGGATTAACTTCAACAAAGAGGGATCACCGTGAAGAACAATTTGGAGTTACCTATACAGCCAATACTACAAGTAGAATGCTACAGGTGTAACTTGATATTACAAAAAGAATCGATACCATTACTAAACAAATGGATATTAAATCGTTCAATAATGATGGTTTATCTTCGTTTAGGGTGATAGACATAGTTGACAAGACAGGAAGAAGGTAGTATCCGTAGCTCGGGATGGAGCATCCTCTTGATCTTGAGTTGCCTGGGATTGGTTGTTATGTTTGATGAAACAATGATCTTGCCTGCTATTCCAGATTTCATTCGAGAGTTCAATATCTCGTACAGTACATCATCTTGGTTGCTATCTGCTTACATAATTGCAGCAGCAGTCATGACGCCAATTGGAGGTAAGCTGTCTGACATTTATGGCAGGAAGAAGATATTGTTAATTATAATGACAGTTTACGCAGTAGGTCTCATGGCAGGAAGATTTGCCACTAATATGGAATTCATGATCGTTGCTAGGGTGGCACAAGGTGTCGGGCTGGCGATGTTCCCTATTGCTTTCAGTATCATAAGGGAGGTCATTCCAGAGAAAAAGCTGGCAGTAGGCCAGACTATATTTAGCTCAACTTTTTCTGGGGGTGCAGTCATTGGTCTGGTTGGTGGCGCATTCATAATTCAAAACTTTGGTTGGCAGGCAACATTTCTGGCAATACTACCTGTCACAATAGCACTCTGGGCGATAATAGTAAAGTTCGTACCAACGAGTAGTCAGATATCCATCAGCGAGGGAATCGAGACCAGCAAGAGTAGTAGTAGTAGTAGTTGTAGTAGTAGTAACAATAATAATCGAACAGTTGACATAAAAGGGACAGTGGCATTAGCTAGTATCATTATCACATTTCTTGCAGGAATATCATTAATGGAAGGTAACGGTGGAGACGATAGAACTACTGCGGCAACATTTCAGGTTGCCCCCCTCTTTGCCGCATCAGCAGTATCGCTTGCAGCATTCATAGCAATTGAAAAGAGGGTTAGCTCACCTCTTCTTGATTTTAAGATAATGACAAGCAAAAGTTTCCTACTTCCGACGATTATTCTAATGTTGGTCTTCATGTCTATTTTCATGGTCTATCTTACAGTTCCTGTTATGATAAGAAGCCCTGAGCCATTTGGATTCGGAGGAAATGCAATCACAGTAGCAAGTGTCCAGCTACCCTTTATGACCGTGTTATTAATTGGAACTATAACATCCGGCTTCATACTAAATAGAGTCAAGAATACAAAGATAATGCTACTTGGCACTGTGATAAGCACAATCGGGTTCTTTGTACTGCTTGACTTCCATTCCACCGAGAATATGATATCTATTGGACTCACGATACTTGCATCTGGTTTAGCTCTTTCCATTAGCGGAGGGTTTAACATCATACTTCTTTCAGTGCCAATGCAAGTAACTGGAATTGCACTGGGAATGACTCTGCTCCTCAACCTAATAGGGATGTCGTTGGGCCCTGCCCTCTCTGGCGCATTTCAGGAGGCGTATAAAGGAACAACACCTGGACTTGCTGGCTTTTTCCCAACTGATCATGCATATAGCTTGATATTTGTCACGTCTGCACTTGTGTCACTTGCTTCCGTTGTCATGGCTATTTCTGTGTTAAGGGTGAAAATTAGGACAGAGACTATGGTTAGTAATAATAAATCTGAGACCTAATATTCTGAGTGGCTAATTAATCGATATTTAAATAATAATGATAAAGATAATAATGAAGATAATAAGTAAGCAATCTATCGTTATTATGCCAATAGAGAATTGAATGACACTATGATAATAAAATAGTCCCCAAAGACAGTACTACTTACATAGTACATCTAGTTAATTGCGAGGGCCCATGGAGTCTGACAGAGATATTCTCGTGGCCATAAAATATTCTTAAGTTTCTCCCATGAATTTCCTGAATTGGTTGAGAGAAATAAACCATGGTTGTTAACAGCATAGAATTCTCCTGATGTATTTGCATTAGAAGCTAAGCTCATAATTGTGGATCCTCTTGGTTCGGGAAGGCCGTCTGCAACGGGCTTCCATCCATTGCTATTAGCATCTTTTCTGTACAGATATGTCTCTGCATTTTCAGCCACATAAGATCTACTGGGACCGCTAGAGGCGGATACTATCACGACCTCAGGATTTCTGGAATCAATTGCGAGTCCAAAAAGGTAACCATGTCTTAAGCCGTCCATTGGTCTAGCCCACTTTTCTCCATAATCAAAGCTTTCAAAATATCCGTCACCAGCGGAAGAATACAGACGCTTTGGAGCTTTCGGATGTGTGACTAGAGTATGAGTATCACGTGGTCCTTGCAGCTCCTCATCTCGATCTATCCAAGTTTTACCTCCATCACGGCTCTGTACAAGCGCTCCTGCTTCTATAGCTACGAAGATATAGTCTGGATCATTTGCATCAGGTTCAATCCATCTAACGTGATGGGTCCAAGGCCTTGGAGGGAAGCTCCATGATTTGGATGAGGGCAAATCGTTTAATGCTTTCATCCGTTCCCAAGAGTCACCTCCGTCATTTGAAATATAGAGTGCGCTTGGCTCAGTTCCAGCGTATACTTTGCTGAGTTTATTTTTGCCATTCAGAGAACTAACTGCGACAGACGTAACACAAGAGCTGGAAATAACGTCTTTACCAATATTACTCCAATTCCGACCTCCATCATCAGTTTTCCACAGGCCGTTTCCAAAGGTAGCACAATATGCACGTCCTGAATTTAGAGGATCAAAGGCTATACTTTGTGGTTTAGTTCCTTTCAAAGACTCTTGAATTTTGCATTCGTTTGAAGAATTCATTACAAAAATTGAATTCTGCATTCCTACCATTATGGTAGTCATCATCGTACATGAGCCGAGAAACTATTTATGACTTAATTAGGTTCGCTGAATTAGGTAAAATATGAAAGTACTTGGATACGCAGCTCAGCAAGCAAAGGCACCTCTTAAACCGTACTCTTTTGAAAGGAGAAAGCCTCGTGATAATGATGTAGTAATTGACATTCAATACTGCGGGATCTGCCACTCAGACATACATCAAGTAAATGATGAATGGGGAGGATCAACATATCCTATGGTTCCAGGACATGAGATTGTAGGCATAGTAAATGAGGTTGGTCCAAACGTGACACATTATAGAACAGGAGAAAGAGCGGGTGTTGGTTGCTTTGTAGATTCTTGTCGCAAATGCGGCCCATGTCTTGAGGGACTTGAACAATATTGCATAGAAGGACCTTCATTGACCTACAATGGAGTCGAAAGAGATGGCCAGACTCGAACTCAAGGAGGCTATTCTAATAAGATTGTAGTCGATGAAAACTACGTTCTTCGTATCCCTGATAATCTTCAAATGGATCATGCAGCACCGCTCCTCTGTGCAGGCATTACCATGTATTCTCCTCTCACACATTGGAAAGCTGGTCCTGGAAAGAAAGTGGCTATAGTAGGTCTCGGCGGGTTAGGTCACATGGGAGTCAAAATTGCACATGCATTGGGTGCAGAAGTCAGTGTCTTGAGTCACTCGCTCAAGAAGCAGAATGAAGCCGAGAAGATGGGGGCGGATAAATTCTATGCTGCATCTAGCGCTCAGGATAGGCATAAGGAACTCAGAGGGTATTTTGATCTAATCATCAACACACTATCAATAGATATTGATTGGAATCGCTACCTGAATTTACTAGCCCTAGATGGGACCATGGTAGTAGTTGGGCTCCCAGAGAGGGAAACTCCGCTTAATGCATATTCACTTATCAGTGCTCGTCACAGTCTTGCGGGCTCTAGTATAGGCGGGATACTGGAAACTCAGGGGATGCTTGATTTTTGTAGTAGACATAATATCGCCAGCGAAATTGAACTCATTCCCATTCAAAAAGTAAATGAGGCCTATCCAAGGGTCGTAAACAGTGATGTTCGGTATAGATTTGTTATAGATATGAAATCCCTTGAATGACGAAAGGTCGAATTATCTTTAGAATATATAGATCAGTGGAATGATTGTAAGCGAAACTATCTGGCAAAGAAGCGTTTCCTTTCTTGTTTCTAATTCTGTCCCTTACGAGGGATGAAAACATCAAAATCTATGTGATAAAACCGATTCTCTATTCGTCTGAATTATGGAGGGAAACTACAGCTGACTTAAGAATCGTTTTTCCATGACTTCTCGAAATTCTCTATCACTCATACTTCTGGCCGCTCCGATGAGTTGGATCGCGTCGTCTCCAACGATATATCTAAAGTCCGGATTATTAGAGCTAACTGCATTTACTATCACTTTTGCTACCTCAGCCGGAGGAATTGCATATTTTAGCATTTGTCCTGCAGCTTTTTCTATACCCTGCATCATTTGTGAATATGGCGATGGTTTTGAAGAGTCCACAGACATCTTTGCTATCTTTAGTCCACCGTAAAAGTTAGAGCTAACAACCCCAGGCTCAATTACGATAATCCTAATCCCAAATGGACTGGTTTCATATTGCATCGACTCGGATAATCCTTCAAGAGCAAACTTTGTAGCATGATACGCTGGATCGAGCGGTATAGCGATTCTTCCTCCCATTGATGTTACATTTACTATTGTCCCGCTCCTCTGTTTTCTCATATGAGGAAGAACAGCTTTGATTACCCTTACAGCGCCAAAGAAGTTTGTTTCGAACTGTCCTCTTAACTCTTCCATAGATAGGTCTTCAACTGTCCCTACCAGTGCATAACCGGCATTATTTACTACAACATCAATTCTGCCGCACTCCCCGTAAATATTAGCGATCGATTCAGATACAGATTCGTCTGACGTGACATCAAGTTCTAAGACTTTTAAGGGAAGACTAGCATTCCTGGCATTTTCGATTATTTCTTTAGATTTGTTAAGGTTGCGCATTGTCGCATACGTGTACAAGCCATTTCTTGCAAGTGACAGAGCAGTCTCATAGCCTATACCCGATGAACTGCCGGTTACTACCGCAACTTTCTTATCGTAATGGTTCTGTGATGGCAGAAGACTACCTGTATCTGATACTGCAGAATTTGGATCGTTGATATTTGTATGCATTAACAGTACTACAACATCAAGAGGTTTATAGGTTATACTCAAGAAGAACTATGAAAGAGGAGGTAGAGCAGAGCAAGGTGAGGGGCTAGTAGAAAGCTATCCTTAATCCAAATCACAGCTCACATGACAGTTTCTTCATAATGAACTATGAATTAAACTTCACAATCACTGAATTCTTTGTAGTATCAAAGTTAGGTCTTAATGTTTCTCTCATGCCAGTATCGATCAATTCCATCAGAAATGTCGACTAATTCTCGTACATGTTATGCACCAAGATAACTGAATACCTGCCTGCTTTCTCATACTCCTCATACTCATTCTCCTCATATTTTACCTCGTCTAACTCCACTTCATATTCTGCAGATCAAACTTGGTACCAACTGAGAACCCAATAATTGATGAATTTAAGTTAAGCACAGTTCAATAACTCGTACCCTACACAATTTTTTATTACCTGTTAATCAGAGATATCTAGATAGATAATAGAAACATTCAAGAAGTGTTTTGATATATCAAGTAGAATGGGCAATCATAATACTACACTATCTGTTTTATTCTTACACAAAATGTCTTTCCGTCATGATATAGCTCAGATACTGCTCTAAATTCTGCTCCCTTCCTTATGAGGTGTCTCGGTCCATCGTAATCATAGTGATTTAATCTGGCATGCCATTTTCCATCTACCATAACCAGAGTAGTACCGGAAAGAATTTTTTCAATGTATACATTGTGGATTTCTCCAGGCACATTTTCAAGATTATTAGATAGTATTATCGTTGCATCATCTAACCACTGTATTCTTTTTAATTTCTCAAGTTTATTTAGTGCTTCAATCAAGGTAGTATTATCAAAACCTAGGGTTTCTCTAATAACATCAACGTCCTCTCCAGATCTTCCCTTCTTTATCAATAATGCATGTATTTTTCTTGCAGCATTATTTACATCTCTTACGAACTGGGTAGTATAAAATCGGTCACTATCCAACATGGGTACACCATGATGAAGATGGGAGCCTGGACTATCAGCAGCCGCAGCAGCAGCAGCAGTAGCAGCAGCCATTGATGAAGATATTCCTGGCTTCTGAGTTTGTGTTTGTACTATTTTCTTTTTTTCCATTGTTGTTTCCAATTTTGTTCTGCTGACTTCAACAAATGATATTTCTTCAGCTGTCATAGGATCAGAAATTAACGAGGATGTTATTCTTTTCATGGGCTTAAGAACAGAATTAGTTGTACGTAATGTCTGGTTCATCTTTTCTATACGTCTCTTGCTAGCATTGAGATAGCGTTCGTCTATAGTGTCCTTGGCTGCGAGTATGATTACAGAACCTGAGGTTCTTCTTCCAGTTCTGCCTCTTCTTTGAATATACCTAATTTCGCTGGGTATGGGTTCGTAGAAAATGACTAGGTCTACTTCTGGAATATCAAGACCCTCTTCAGCTATTGATGTCGCGACAAGGACAGAAAATTCGCCACTTCTAAATGATTCTAGTACCTGTGCCTGTTCATCTTGCTTCATTCCCGTATCACCATCCTTCTTTGCTTGACCAACAAATCTTGACGCTTTTATCTCATTACTATTTAGAATATCAACTATGTGTTGTGCAGTATCACGATACTGCGTGAAGACGATAGCCTGTACAAGATGACTTTTTGCATCTATGTTACCACCATTACTACCAATAGCATTGTTATCAGTTTGAATAACAGACTGATAGCCAGATATTTTCTCTTTTAGAATCGCTATCAAACGCTTAAGTTTCGGATGTTCTGTCCTTAAGGTACCAAGGAGTGTTCTGATTTCCTTTATTCTTGGATCATTTAACAGTGATCTGTGGGCTTTACTACCACTACTGCTGCTGCTGCCGCCGATGCCGCTGCTGCTGCTGCTCCTGATATTAAACCTGGTACTCGGACTGCCAAAAGTACCACTTTCGTTCTCAGTTCTATCAAGAAACGCTTTCAAAGAATAAGGCCCTTGGCTCTCTATGAGCTCTATACAATACAAAAGAGTAAGGGCTGACGACTGTTGCATCAAAGCAAAATAGAGTGAAGTCCTTAGCTCCTCTGGGGATAATTCCAGATTATATCGGATCTCGGCGCCTGCATCGATCAAGTCTCGCTTGAATATCCAGCGTATATCTCTTTTACTTCTAAGGAATTCACGCTGAATAAGCCATTTCAGCTTATCATCAAGCATACTTCTGAGAATCGAACGTATGTAATTATATTCAGAAGTCAGATTGACCCAATGCCAGTTAATGTCTATCGGATTGATGTATGGTTTTACATCTTCATCTTCTTCTGTTCTGTATTCTAAATGTTCAATGAATAGATTACTGCATATATCCTGTATTCTTCTTGTATCTGATCCAGGACTTGCAGTCATAGCCAAGATCATTGGATATTCCGACTGATCGACATACTTTCTGGCTATTGTAGTATATGCATAATCTTTAACCGCTCTATGCGCCTCATCGAAGATTAATAAGCTAAAGTCATTGAGGTTTAGTCTATTATCCAGCAAATCATTTCTCACAACTTCTGGAGTGGCGAATATAAGTCGGATATCCTTATTATTCCAAATCGCTGTCCTTGGTAACGGTGGAGTTTTGCCCGTAACCTCAGTCAATTGTTCTTGCGATATTTTTAGTACTGAAAAGAATGATTTCATGTGTTGCACTACGAGAGGTCTAGTTGGAGCTATTACAAGCACTCTTTTACGTCTATGATTGTAGAGAGCATGAGCAGATACCAATATTGCTATAACCGTCTTTCCCAGCGCAGTTGGAAGAATCACAAGCGTATTATTGTTGTAAGCTGAGTCTGCAATATTCTTCTGGTATCCCCTGAACTCAATGGATTCATTATAGATCAGTGCCGGTGATGATGGGCTATCATAGTGCGGGTGCGAGTGTGGGTGAGGGGTAAGCATGCTAATGCATATTATAAAATATTTCATATTTATAAAATGTAAATTCCTAAGCAGCAGGCGTATACTCTGTTGGATCTATTTCTGGGGTCTTTTCTAGTTAATTTTTCCTGTAGCTAATTTTTAAGAATATGCCTTAAATTTAAACGAGTTTAGTGTGGACGCCTAGTGATTAAGAATCAAGAATCAAGAATCAAGAATCAAGAATATTAGAGAGAAAAGTCAAGGAGGAATGTTCAACGAATAGATCAGGCGGAGAAGCCCAAATTGGGATAACAATAATAGAAAATCTTTAAAATGTTTGTTGTAATAATTAACAGCAATGACAAGAAGCTTTGTCGATTGGTGGAACACTATTCCATCCGACTTGAAAGAAAAGACTCGTAAAGGTGATGAAGCAAACAAGCCATTATTAAATCAAGTCAACTATGCTTTCTTGAATCTTCATCTGGCTGGTAAACATGACGCCAAGCCATCCTATGATGAACTTAAGGATTGGCTGCATAGTGGGCAGGTGGATGTTATTAGGATGAACAAGTAACAGTAAAAAAAAGTCAGGCTACATAACAAAGGTAAAACAAAGAGATTGATATACTAATCACGGCAAGTTCTGTGATAGTGCAACACGGGTAGTAAATGGACTTAAGACTGATAAAGTAGATGATCTTAGAAACCTAATATTGGTCATATCACTTATTACGCTTATTATGCTTAGACCCCCACACCACACTTAGAGCCTGAGCCTACAGGAGAATATTAAATATACTAATTTGGTTCTTCTAGGATAAATTAGTGCATGAGCGTTACATTAAAAGAAGATTTAGCTCGTATTACATCAATACTTAATGAAACATTCCAGACCGTACCATTCAAGAGAGATTATGATACATCATTTGGGGAAATATGCAAGATACTTCGAAAATACGGAATTGAGGAAAATTCTAGAAACCTACGTTTCAGGTTTATACTCTGCATGCAAGAATTCTTTGATTCGATCCCAGAGGATAAATGGAGATTAAAAGATCCTGATTTCCTGAAGCAAGCGGATGAAACCGGAATTGGGAATTTTATAGAATGGATCATAGAACAGGTTAGTTAGAAGTTAGAATAGATAGCATGAGGAGGAGGTTGAAGCTCATTAACTCAAGAGCTTCAAAGGGCAGGAAGAGAATTCTCACTCACTATACTCTAGAAACTAAACTACCCGGTACTGTAAAAATAGAGGTGGATGTATCAATATGACGTTAGCTTAGAACATGTTATTAATGCATTAAATATCAGAAAAGAAGGAGGGGTAGTGAGGAGAAGACAACTGTACTGGAAAATTCTAAATTATACTTGCGAGAAGTAAACATTTAGCGCCAAGATGACAATAGATCACAGTCTTTATCAAGAACGCCTTTCGCCTACGGATATAGCCATTTTTACGTTATATAATGAGATCTCGAAGCAGTACAATGATCAGGAAATTCTTGCATATGTAAATCATTTGATCCCATCTAATGTGCCATTGCAATTAATAGATATTAATAAGTACAGCCGCGAAGAAGATGATCAGTCTTTCAGAGCTATACTTCAGTGGTTTAAAAAAGACTTTATGAAATGGATGCCTAAGGATTTGCAATGTAATATATGCAACATAAGGATGAAGCCTCGGCTTTATCCAGGCACTTCATGGAAACTAAGAAATACTGAAGTTCATGAATGTATGAAATGCGGTTCAAAATGTGTATTTCTACGATATGGAGAAATTAAAAAGATTGCAGATACAAGGATAGGAAGATGCAGCGAATGGTCGATGCTATTTGGGGCTATTCTAAACTCATTATCAATTCCAACTAGAATCGTACATGATTTTCTAGACCATTGTTGGAATGAGTCTTATATTGGACAAAGGTGGATACATATCGATTCAACTTTAGAGTACCCAATCTCCTTCAATCATCCTCATTATTATGAACAGAATTGGAATAAGAAATACGAACACGTGATTGCGTTTTCTGCCAACAGCATAGAAGACGTTACTGAGCGTTACACAGAAAAATGGAGTGACGAGGTTTTGACAAGGAGAACGAAAAATAATACTGATAATAAGATCAGGCTATTCAACGAGTTTTATTCAAGCATAGCGTAAAATAGCTAGTTATGCTTATTATAGATTGGACTAAATAACTCCACGATAGCGGTTTCCAGCTCATTTGTTTGTATATCTTTTACTATTAGAGCATCAGTGTAGAAATGGCACACTTAGGTTAATCATTCTTCGAAAGGAGATCGCGCAACTATTTATGCTCTAT
>DASQQK010000295.1:0-6519 GCA_035643435.1 Nitrososphaeraceae archaeon
ATTACATAATCATAAATAATTATATAAAATGATCTGATGCCTTTATCATTTAAGCATGGATAGGATATCATTTATTACCTTATTGTGATCCGCGTCTACCTCGGTTGTAACCAAGAGCAGATGGTTCCCTTCTAACGGAAAAGTTATCCTTTTGATTTTCTCATATTCTGCAATCGCATATTTTCCTTTGCCTACTTTCGGCGCAAGGGAACCCCTCAAGGCCCATCTGGCTATAGCCTGCAAGTTTGACCTTCTTGTTTCGTCTGGAGACAAAAGATTTGTGACTCCTTCACGCTGTCCACCATACTTTATCTCACCTGAGTCATCACATACCCCTGCGAATCTTATCTTGGATTCCATACCAAGGATGTCCTTGCATAGTTTATTGAAATCCATACTAATAACATAGTATATCAGCGAATCTAATAAACATCCTGTTACAGGCTCAGACTTGACTCACTAATTCATGATTTATAAAATAAGTGGATGGTCAATGTGTGAAAATTCAGCTGATGACATGAAGTGGCCGTTTACCTGAATAAGTGTTATATGAGTACCGACTGAAACCACGAGGCAATCTTGCGAACCACTCATTAGACAATGCGCACATAGTAGATCGTGTGCATTGTCTACAGATGATGATCAATCACTACAATCTGTAGTAGTTAAATTATCTACTCTAAATTATCTACTTTGCCCAGGTGGGCTAATTGTTTGAACTCTTTTGCCAGGTGGGGTTGTAGGGCCAGTTGATGCTTTGGCTCTTGCCAAATACCAATGCTGCTACTGCTAGAACCCGCCGGCAAATGTGAATGTATGTGTCATACTAAAGGCAAATAGGATTCCAAAAAGAGCAGTATCAATAGCAACATATCAATAGTAACGAAGATTACAAGGAAAAAAATCAGGATGAGCTAAAGTCGACGATAAAAAAACTTCTAGAACAGTTTAGTCATGCACCATCAAAAGAATTTCTTGAACTGTTCAAGAAGATTGGCTATTCTGCGCTCACACAGTTTAGATACTTACAATGTATAACTAGCATGGAGCCCGAGGCACTGAATTATGCAGAGAAAAGACGTATAACACAAACACAGAAAACATACTTGACACATTCACAATTAGGTAGGATACTGGATCAAAAGAATGCTAGCCCAAAGGAAAAGATAGAATTCAAAAGTATCTAATAGATAAAATGGCTGGCGTGAAAGTGAAGCAATAGACAAAATACATCAAGCAATAGAGGATGTAAGGGATGGAGTACACGATCTCAGTAAACATGAAGTAAGAACAGAGAATAGTAACTGAAGTTTGGTATGTCGTAGCTGAAAATCATAAGGGTCGGAAGAATACAGACAAAAATAATGCCTCAATATCCCTAAATGAATGCATCATGATTTCGGATTCCAACGTATCCTTTGGTATTAACATTCCACCAACTAATATAAGTACTCTCTCTTCAAGTAATGCTAAATAAACTTAGCCTGATACTTTTATCTCAAAGGTATTATATTAGCCTACAGGAATCGATGCATTCCGTAATGAATAAGAGTTTACAAATATGGGTAACAAGATGGCAGATGAAGCGAACTATTAACAATCCCAGGTATTACTTCTCTTCATATGAGATTCCCACTTTCAATTCACATTATTAGGAAACACTCACTATCTTAGAAACCGATTATTATTACTGATGCTTGTACTTCCATTAAGAAAGAAATTAGTAAAAGAGGTTCGTAAGAGAATATGGATTTCGAAGTAGTAAAATGAGTATGACTGTCAATGGAAATAAAAAATGTTTTCGTATTGGCTGCATTCGAACTACTGATTTAATACCGGTTAATTTTAATAAATGCATAGTATACTTCTGCAAATCGTGTCTACACAGCTTGCTATCGGAACATATAATCGAGTGGTCTTATGTCGGTTATCGTGTCATTAACTAATCGGTAGAGTCGACAGTCTGCCAGTGATGCACAAAATATATGCCAAGTAGGTATCAGAGCAAAACATAACAGCTGGATCATATGATTTGTATCCTCTTATAGACTCGGTGAATCAAGAAAGTTTTAAGAACTGCTTATAGTCATGGTATCGTAGATCGATAATATGAATGAAAGACCAGAAGTTAGAATTCCAGAAGGATACGATTTGAAGAAGATCGTCGAGCAGCTGCTGCTAGAGTTGTGGATGTCTAACAGGTTGGACCAGTCTTCTCTTCACAGGATAATTGACAAGGGCAAAATTTGACACCAATTGATTTTAGATCCTGCTACACCCAAGTAGTAGCCAGGGGCTAACATGTAAGATCGCGGATCTTGGGACTTGAAATTTGTGGGTTTCAAGAACTATGTTTAGTTTTTGACAAATACTAATAATACTACATCTTCTTACCAGTTCGTCGACGAAGTATTTTGTTCCTACGTCATTCATACCTTTACCGGATCGTAACCATGCAAAGGGTGGATAGCTTCCGATTTTTCAACCAGCTAGTTTTTTTACTTTTTCCGCTTAGCTTCGAAGAAGCCTATGATATAACGGTTATATGAATTCGTTACGTTCTGGGAATGATATGTCTATTCCACACCAAATCTAGCCCATAGTCCCCAACAACGACTCATAATAATAATCAGTAAGCAGCGATAAAGAGAAAGAACTAAGAGCAACAATCATCATTAAACACTGTTCACAAAGAGACAATGCATGAAGTCACCCCATCAGTATCACCATACAAATTCAGCGCCAAGGCCGCCGCCGTGTATAATCACACGCGCGCCATTATTTTTGCCATTGTTACTATTATCATTATTATCGCTGCCCACGATTTTAGCACCATCCCCAAAATTGCTACGTTTATTCTTCTTGCCATCGACTGTAGCATGTTGGTCTGCTAGAACCGCAGCTGCCAACAGAAATGAAGCTATCACCGCTACTGCAAAGAGTGCGAGACATTTTGTGTTATTATTCATATTTGTTCTTGAATAGGGCATCTGATATATCTTGCGTCTTTCGGTGTATCTCCATTGCTTATACTAGTATGTAATCGTATTCATTTTCCCAGAGATCCATCCCTATGATATGAACTATGGCCATTGTAAAAAATGAGTAATTACCTAAAGGAGTAACTGAGATCCATATTATCATATTCCGTTCTATTTCATAGGTTATTATGGCTTATAATTCAGTCCAGATTTATTACCTATTAATCCCACATGTGAGTTGCGTGTAACTCTGATACTAATGCTACCACCTCTGTCACTTTATCTGAAGTATGGCGTAAGAAATTACCACGGATTGGTACGTCTGTTCATACTCTACTGTTAACTGAATAGAGCCCTTCTCACTAGGATCAGCCCTTATACTTTTTAGTTTACATCAATATGGTTTTCAATCCAGTATACGGATATGACACATAGCACAGTCCGTAGTTGCTAGAAAAGTCTAATAATCTCCTCGTGAAAGTAGACTAATTCTCTATTTTAATGCATGCTTATATAAGCGAACTTTTAAGTATTCAAATTTACTATGCTTGATGTCATCCATATGTGTATATAAATAAAATGTATGACAATGAATTTGCCTATCTATTTGATGGAGGAAGTATGGATGGCTGGCATATGGCCGGTCCAGGCAAGTTTGTGCTTGTTAAACATGATAAATCATTGCGATCAGAAGGAGGAATGGGATTACTATGGTATGCTAAAAGGAAATACAAGGATTTTATACTAAAAGTTGATTGGAAAGTTAGTCGTAAGAATGACAATTCTGGAGTATTTATTAGGTTTTCAGATCCAGACGACGACCCATGGATAGCTGTCAATACAGGATATGAGATTCAAATTGATGATTCAGCAATACCTGATGGCAATCCCCTACACAAAACAGGCGCAATTTACAACTTTGCCATTCCTCTAAACACTCAGGCATCAAAACCAGTAGGCCAATGGAATACCTTTGACATTGAAGCAACGGGTCAAACATATAGCGTTGTATTAAATGGCGAAAAGATTATATCAGAATTTGCTGGCAACAGACTCACAGAAGGATACATTGGAATCCAAAATCATGATGCTAGTTCCCATGTTTCATTTAGAAGTATTAGAATAAAGACATATTCAATGGAATAGAAGTTACTACCAATTCCATTTTATAATGAAATAACCCGTTATCAGAACTAATACTGTACCTCTTCCCTTTGTATAGTTATCGTAGTTCTCACAGATGCCTGTTCGCTGATGCAAATGCTCTAATATGGACAACACATGATAGATATAGAAAACAAAGGGGTGGTGCTTAGACTATGCTGACTGTTTCTACCGCAACTTATAGTCTAATGTTCACACTCATACAACATGTAATCCATCAATGACTGCGTTATGTCAGTTAAGAAAAAAAATAAAAAATAGAAATTACATATTTACACCATGTTATTTTTCAGTAAAATGCATCCGATTAATTGTCAGTACAATAGCGGATCAAGAATCAGTTGGTTATCACAAATTTACGGCTGCTATTAGGATAGCGGTTATTCCTAAGACTGTTACGCCTCCAGGTTTTGAGATTGATTGATTGATTGATTGATTGATTAATTGATATTGTTCCTTTGTTTTCTCCATCTTTAAATTGATGTTTATACGGATTCATGAAAGAAACAAAGGTAGACGACCAGAATGAAGCTTGACAGGCCTTGCAGAGTAATAATTGTGGTCGCCTACTAGACGATACTGGTTGGCTTCAATTCGAATGTCTTTCACAAATCATCATTAAACTGCCAATTTGAGCAAAATAAGGGCCCAAAAATCATGCCAAAATTGGTTTCCATCCCTCTCGGCCTTATCGTTGCACATGGGGAAATAGTAATCGATATTTCTAACACTAGTTAGACCCACTTTACAAAAGTAACGCATCCATCAGTACTTCCTGCAAATACTAGCTCAAAAACATGGGGATAAGGAAGGAGATGGCGATTCTGCCATTGGTCGTTGGCAAGCACATGTGCATAATGAGCAAAAATTTTGATAATTATTGGAACTAGACAATTGTTGTATTGCACTAACACCAAAGTCAACTTACTTATATAACAGCGGCGAGATACACATAGCCTCTTCGATGAGTTCAAAGGAAATTGTTTTAGGTAAGCTTTTACATGATGACCATAATCATACCGTTGCCCCTGAGTTTATTACTTTTTCTCTAATTCTTATTTTATTTGTAGGACCATTTATGGCTATTTCAATAGCAGATTCTACTGGTTTCGCTTATGCTATTAATAATAATAATAATGCAACAGTGACTAACTCGCCAAATAAAGATGTCAAAACAATACCATCACAAGTCAACAATTTCATCCTAGATCAAATAGTCATACCAAGTTAGCGCTAACTGTGAAGTTGCGAAATCGTATTTTAGGGGTCACAATAAGATATCACATCAAAATGTGATCCTTGACACAGCGCGCGTGCGTCATTGGGAAGAATGTATGGTTTGGGGATTTTCTGGAACTGCTAACGTCCTCTTGGACAGAACAATATTAGATATGAAATAGCCTTAGGAAGGCTTATGGATATAGGAAGGAATCATTTTGCTATGGGAGTTTTTTCCAATAATTTAAACACGAAAGGGTCTAATGCACAGCATCTTCACTTGCATTACAAATAAAAATACTAATAGCAGAAGTTAAGAAGGGAAGAGTATGACGATTAGTTTAAAGAGTAGCAATCTCACACCTGACCAAGGGGCTGTTTTTCATCAGATACGGCTGTTTTCGGGGCTCTCGGATAAGGAGCTAAATTCATTAGAAAAAGGAAAGGAGGAGTGGTATGAAAAGGGAGACAAAATAATTGCCGAAGGAGAAAGCGGTGAATTCTACGCTGTACTAAAGGGAAAGGTGCAGATTGTATTAAAAGACGGGCCCAGAGAAGCAGTACTCTCTACATATGATTCAGGAGACCATTTTGGGGAGCTTTTAATAATTCTGGGTGAACATTTATCAGATCATAAATGTGCTGCTTTTGCTGCCGAAAAAAGCCATTTACTTAGATGGGATAGAGATGCATTCTGGCGAATGGTGCACAGGTCACCTTCTCTGACCAGGCAAATTCTAGATTCAATGGCACGTCTTCTTAAAACATTGGAAAGAGTACTAGAGCATAATCAAAAGCTAATAGCACTCGGTAGCTTGGTTGCAGGTCTTGCTCATGAGTTGAATAACCCCGCAGCAGCTGCTAATAGATCTGTCACACAACTGTCTGACACTATTTCAGAATGGAGGACTCTGATGCAGAGGTTGAATAGTCCTGAAGGTATAACTTCTGCACAATGGTCATACATTACTAAATTAAGGAATGACATTCTAAAACACTCTACAACTGCAACTTTTATTACTGGCGATCGTGCTACAGATGATGTTATAGTACAAAGTGAAAAGGAGGAGCAGATCAATGGATGGCTTGAATCCTGTGGTGTTAATGACGGATGGAAGCTGGCGCCTGAACTAGTGAATGTAGGAATCACTATAGA
>DASQQK010000296.1:0-3263 GCA_035643435.1 Nitrososphaeraceae archaeon
ATTTTGATCATTGAGATGGTCTTGAACCCACTGCGTATCAACTAGTACTTCTGGATGTTCGTATTCCATAATTCGAATTTACGCTTAGTAAATATTTAAACACTAACTTGCATGATCTTTATTGCTCTTGAACTAGTAACTGTTTGTAATCAGGAAGCGCGAGCTATGTCTATCTTGAGCTGAACTTTGGTACTCGCTCCGAGGTGATAGTCCGTACATATCTCCAACTGATGTCAAGGACTAATTCCAATCTGTTCGAAAGGTAGTAATTGAGATTGTGTAGGCGTCCGTCGAAAAGGCTAAACTTAGTACTAATGGTCTGACCGTAGCTATCAAAGATAGGAACAGTCAATCCAACTTATATAGTCAGTTAAGGAATACAGATTTTGAAGAGCTTGGCGAGGTTGCAGAAACCTTAGCAAAATCATATGGCATATATTTAGAATTTAATCGTGCACAACCTCGAATAAATGACAACAAGAAAAATAAAAAAGATTGGATGTATATGATACGTATAGCTATACCTGGTGGAGGTCCTATTACTAAGAAACAATGGGATATATTAGACGATCTTTCTTCAGAATATACTAGCTCTAATTCCTATACAGGAAGATCATATCCCTCTTTAAGATTGACTACTCGTCAAAATATTCAATTTCATTGGGTTAAAAAGAAAAACTTGGTAGATGCTGTATCTGGAATAGCTAAATCAGGATTTTATTCCATTAATGGTTGTGGAGATAATGTGAGAAATGTTATGGGATGTCCATTATCCCATTATTCAAATCTTTTTGATGCAAATGAATGGGCTCAAAAGGTTGGAAAGTACTTTCAACTTCCTACTTCGGCGTACATTGAAATCTTTGAGATAGATCCAGATTACATAAGAAAGGAGGATATTGATAATGATACAAATATATCTAATAAAAAATTTCAATATGGTCCAAACCTGCTCAACCGAAAATTCAAAATAGCTTTTTCAGCAGTACACCTTGATGACAGCGGTAGGATAGTACCTGATAATTGTGTAGAACTGCTCACAAATGATATAGGTGTAGCACCTCTCATTAGAAATTACGCTTGGAACGACGATCAAGATAATAGTAATAGTAATCAATGTTCTGCTAATTCTGATCTAATTGATAAATTTCAAATATACATAGGAGGGAGTCAAGGAGAACGGATGGGTTTCTCCACTTTTTCAGCACTAGGTTCTCCATTTGTAAAAGTCGCCAAAGAAGATCTTTTGAGAGTACTTGATGCTATCGTTAGTATTCAGCAGGAATGGGGGGACCGACAAAACAGACATTGGGCAAGAATGAAATACATATTACAAAAGATGGGAATCGAATGGTATAGAAATAGAGTCAATGACATTTGTGATGACATTGAGTTAGAACAACCAGATTCTAATCTTGATTACGGTTCAAGGAACTTACATCACGGATGGATCAGACTTACAAATGAAATGGAAGGAAAAGGAAAAGAAAAGGATGAGCCGTTGATTTATAGAATAGATCCAGATCGTATGCGGTTCTGTTACGGTGCATTCATAGAAAATGGAAGGATCATAGATGATAGTCCAAATGGAAAATTAAAAGAAATGGTTCGATATCTTGTTGATAATTATAACTCCGAGATATTTATTACTCCAAATCAGGACCTTTTATTTGGTAATATCTCTGAATCAGAAAAGAAAGACTTTGAAAATGATATGATTAAATTATTTGAATATGGATTTAGAAAATCCCATGTGAATGGTGTTGGAGATTGTAACGTAAGTAATAAAAGTAAATATACACCACTACGATTGCTATCAGGTTCATGTGTTGGAAGAGATACGTGCAGATTGGCATACACTGATTCTGAAAAGTTTGAGCCATACTTGATAGATATTCTTGAACCTAAATGGGGTCAAATGTCTGAATCAATAGGAGTTACAGGATGTGAAAGACAGTGCTTCAGGCCAGCTACTAAGACTATTGGATGGGTTGGTACAGGATTTAATATGTATATGCTAAAACTTGGTGGGACAGAAGATGGGAGAAATCAAGGGTGGCCATTAGTTAACCATGATACTAATCAAATCTATCTACGCAATGTACCAAAAAAAGAAGTTGCAAGGATCACCGATGCACTATTTGAATTCTATACTACCAATATGTCATCGTCGTCAACTTACGAAGATAAACAAGGCGGAATGGGTTATTTCTTTAGAAGAATTGGACCAAAAACGATAATAGAGTGGTTAAAATCAAATCCAAAAACAGCAGATTTAATGAGCCCTCTCCCTATATTTTCACATTCAAAACAACAAGCCAGCCAAGTTAAATCTTTAAGTTCCATCTCAACTACAACACCATCTCTCACTTCACTACGTCGCTAATTCTATTTTTACCTCAGGTCACGACCAACATAAATTATTCAAACCCATTGGTTTCACGGTCAATATTGACCTCACTGTCAATGCTAGCCTTTCTTAACTCAACTCCTGCTTTAGTAGTTGAGTACGGCGGTTATCGTCCTTTACATTAACCTTTAGGAAGTGTTCAAATGCCAGACGTATATCAGCTTTGTATGTGGAGACTTGAGTCCATCAGTAACATCGTATATAAGTAGAAGATCCTCTTCCTTCTGTCCCTCATGCCCTTCCTGCCGTCCGTCTCCGTCTGTAAGATGATAAGAAGAAATCACCAACGATTATTATCAGCTTATATTAAAATATTTAAGAGCGATATATCCTGTCATTAAACGTTTTTATAAGAAATAAAACTCAGGTTGAGTGACTGTGATGGTTCAGTCAAGAATCGTTTCGGGATCAGCATTATCGTTGCTTGTAATACTCATTTTGAACGTTCCCTCTACTATCCATTATTTATACGCGACTACTGATGGGCCTGAGATTCCAGGTTCAATCTTTTCTGAAGGATCCGGTGCTCCGAGTGTTGCTGATCCCAATTTACAAGTTGAGCCCCTCTTTACAGGTTTAGAGTTTCCCACAAACATGGCGCTATTGGGGCCGGATGATTTTCTAGTCACGGAGAAATCAAAAGGAACGGTTAACAGAATAGTAAATGGTACCATGTCAGAAGAGCCACTGCTTCAAGTCAATGTGACGTCTGAAGTTGAGAGAGGAATGTTGGGTATTGCTGTTTCAAATGCTACGGACCTGACTGGGATTGAAAGCAATAACATTATGATGACTAATGCAACCGGACCGTACGTATTCTTGTATTACACTGAAGCAGCATCAGCACAAGACA
>DASQQK010000297.1:0-13365 GCA_035643435.1 Nitrososphaeraceae archaeon
GTCATTATTGACTACGCCTGCTTTAACCGAAATGAGCTGTCTTCTGCCACGGGTAGGACGTAGTGTAGGTACTGGATGGTATCTCACGTTGCCTCCAATAGCTAGGCAGAAAAAGGTTTCTCTCTATATCCTGTCGCACAAAGACAATAACAGGTGTAATTGGCATTGAGAAAGGGTTATCTTGAGGCATTTTTATTACATATTCTATGAAGACTGATGTAAAAAGAACTCGAACCGAGAGTTCTATGGGGCCAGTGGGATTCGAACCCACGACCGCCAGCGCCCCAGGCGTATACCTTCGTTCCAAGATGGTATCCTAGACCAAGCTAGACGATAGCCCCTATGGAGCGTTAAATCTCAACCATTTTTAAATGTACAGCAGAAACAGAACCTGAATTCTTGCATGCCCAAGAATGAACCTCCGGATTGCAAACAAGATAGAATTACTCGTATGTGATTTAGCATTCAAAATACGCAATACATTGCTTGGTTAGAGACGATAGATATGTTCAAGAACTATCGCTAAACTCTCGTTAATCCGAGTTCTGTCCTTAGGGCAATTTGACTCTTGGAAATTTGTTCTTTTCTTGAGTTCATAATGAGCCCAAAATATCGAAAGAAATTTGCATGACATCAAACATCGAAAATCCTCAAAGTAGCAGGTGTAGCAGCTGGAATCAACTGACATATTCTACATAGCAAATGGATAGCAAGACTGTAGCAAGAGATAACAAGAAACCGTTTCAGTTTTATAAACAAACCGCAACGTAAACTAAGAAATGATCTTAACAAGAAAAGAGAAAGAAGCACTGGTCAAACGACTGTATGAAGAAAGCAAAACCGTTCGTGAGATCGCCAAGGAAGTTCATATGTCCTTTAGCGATATCGCTGCTATCATCAGAAAAGTAACAGGAGATAGCAACAAAAATAACAGCACTAAACCCGCAAAATCTATAGAAGCTAGGGCACTTACATTATTTTCAAAAGGTAAGACACCGGAGGAAGTCGCTATAAAGCTGGACATTAGCTCTGAGCAAGTAGAGACCTTTTTTATACGACATTGGAGATTAAAACAACAATACGAATTTGAACTTATTTACAAAGAAATGAAAAATCAGCTCCCATCGTTTCTACAACTGTATAAAGTGATCAAGGGAGCAGGTGTAGTTGATAAAGATGCAGTAACTCTAATAAGGTGTGCAAGAGAGATTCCACAGCTCAAAAATGGCAACCAGAACCTCAAAAATGAGAACACCGGATTGGAACGTCAACGAAATCGTCTCTTATCCGATCTATATTACCTACAGGATAAAGTGGAAGAGCTTAGAGGGCATGTACAGTACTATCAGAACGAGCTAAACAAGAAACATTTCGAGAGAATGGCGTTGGATAAAGAGGTGCATGACTTGGAGGAATTAGACGATTACAAATGGAGGATCTACGGACGTCTGAGGTTTATGAGTCTGATAAAGAGGTAATGTCGGGATCTTGTGTGATGGACGAAGATGCAGAATCGTCCCATGAACCGGTTGATACCTCCAGCCAGATACACAATCAGGAGCTCCCCTCTAGGGTCAAGATAAATCAAGATCTTGGCTTGGGTTTAAAATTGCCAAATGAACTAAACACTGCGCAGAATATCAGATTGACTCAGTGGTTTCCAATCGGATAGTATAAACTAAACATCTACTCAGCAAACATGAGTTAAGTGTGTTTGAGGAGAGAATTGCAGAACTGGGCTTCGAGTTGCCAATACCACCGAAACCAGCTGGGTCATATGTACCAGTCGTGGTTGAAGGAGACATGATCTACGTGTCGGGGCAGATCCCATTACAATCTGGCACAGTGCCTGGAATTTTTAAAGGCAAAGTTAGTAGCACAGTGAACATTGAGACTGCTCAAGATGCCGCAAGAATATGTACCCTTAATGCTCTGTCGCAAATCAAAGCTGCACTCGGTAGTCTTGACAGGGTCAACAGATTCATACGGGTCTCTGGATTCGTCAATTCAGATCCCAGCTTCACAGATCAGCCTAAGGTAGTTAATGCCGCTTCAGATATGTTATCAAGTATTTTTGGTGACGCCGGCAAACACAGCCGCTCCGCGATAGGCGTCTCGAGCTTGCCGCTTGGAAGTGCAGTTGAAATTGAATTCCTGGCCAAGTCCGACAAGATCTAATTATTTCCTTCTCACAAATCACAAATTACAGTCAAGGTACAGTCAGGTGTTGACATTAGCTAACAGGACCAGGGGAAATATCAAGTTGCCGGTGGCTCATCATTTTCTACACTTAGGTCCTTATCTACAAACTCATGCCTTCTTTCTCTAATCAGAGGTATCACTTTGTTAACCAGTATTGAATCATAGTCCTTCGCATCTATATCCAACGTCAAGAGAAGAAAGTAATCTTCATTTATCCTAATAGTAGCACGTATGAGTCTTTCGTACTTGCCCACGGCATATACAAGATCGCCTATTTTTGGTTGGAACTTAATTCGAGTCTTGTGTCTCGTTACAGTTAACGCAGCGTATTCTTCATTTTCCTCGTCCGTCATTAGCTGTTCCAGTCCTTCACGGTGCTCGGCGTTCATAAGGACGCCAAATTTATTGGCAATACCCATCCACCTTATAGAGGTGTCCAGATTGAGTATAGCTTTAGAAACTTCATAGAGGAGGTCATATTCAATCATCCCAGATTATCACAACTAATATGCGTATTTAAGTTCATAGATTCAGTGAACTGCAACTGTCAAATTTGTTGGAGCATTTTTATACTCACCCCTGTACTGTGTCTGAAGTACTGACCATTTTTTCAGCCGGCATTATCCAGCGTAAGGATGTAATTGTAGTAACCAGTCCAGTCAGGGTATTAATACAGAATAACTAGGAAAAATAAGGGGCGGTAGTTTCTACTAACTTGCGAATAGTTAAGAAACTTTTATCGTTCCGACCATCTGCGGATGCAGTGTGCAATAGTAGGCGTAGCCACCCTCAGGCGAGGCCTGATCGAACGTGAACTCAAATGACGACTTTGGTGTCAATACCCCTGAGTCAAACACACCATCAGGTCCTGAAGTCTGGTTGCCACCTGCAGGTGCTTCGACCGCTGGGCTAATGCCTGAAGTTGCAGTGTGGATCTGGGTATCGTCATTCGTCCATGTTACGGTGTCTCCAACCTTCACTTCAGATGGATTAGGAGAATACGCCTTATCTCCCAAGGTTGCTGCGTTAGGCACGATCGAAATCGAACAGGGTGCCGCACAATCTTCAAACTCGACCTCCTCCTCCTGGGCATACATAAGGGCAGGCCCCATTGACAAACCAACAGATAGTACCGAGAATACACTCAATACCATCGCTATTCTCATTGTAGACATTAGAAATGGTTTTAATGATATTTAATAAGAAGTTTACGCTTGTATGTGTTTCTTATAAAAAATCAGTTTCGCTTGGGTATTGGTTTCAATCAATTAGAACGACTCGGGATGGGTTGAAGGTTCTACGCCATCGAATTCTGCGTTGCAAACCTATCCATTATCCCGCACATGCATTTGGTGGTTTTAAGAAGCAGATCGGTTCTGGCAAATTCGTTGGGTGAATGTATTCTCGAATGAATGAACGTGCTACCAATGGATATGCATGGAACGTTTAGAATCTTGGAAAATGAATCCATTGGTCCTGTTGCTGGAGATGAAACACTTAGTACGGCACCACCATATACCTCGTGCGCAGACTTTGCGATAATGTCGACAAACGGATCACTGACGTCCGTACGTGAGGGTGCTACTCCATGCAAGAGTCTCACATTTAAAGTGCGTTCATCGAAACCTACATCTGCAAGATATTTTTTTAGTCGTTCAAATTGTGCAATGGGATCCATTTCCGGTACGAGCCGGAAATCGATTTTTACATTTGCTGTCGAAGGGATTATCGTCTTTGAACCTTCTCCCGTGTATCCTGAGATGATCCCAGCAATATTACATGTAGGCATTGATACCAATGCTTTCTGGATTTCTGTGCCGTGAACATTATTCAAGAATGAATCGATGCCGTATTCTGTCTTAAAACGCATCTCATCGAAGCTCTCTTTCTGCAAGAGGGCATTTTCACTCTCAGTGAGATCCCTGACTTCCTTGTACCAATCAGTGATCAATATCTTGCCTGTACTATCGACGAGTGTGTTCAGGGCCTGGACCAACGTCCAAGCAGGATTCTTAATCAAGACTGCAAGGCTCGAATGGGTATCCCTGTTTGGTCCAAATGCAGTGAGCTCCACAAACAACAAGCCTTTCATCCCTAGTGTGATTATTGGTATATTCTGTTCATTAACGTAGCCAAATTCCCAGATTACGCCGTCACATGCGAGTTCGTCATGATGCCTTACCAAATATTCTCCTACATGAGTGCTGCCTACCTCCTCCTCTCCTTCGACTAGAAATTTTATGTTACAAGGAACGTCTTCAAAGAATTTGAGATAATATTCGACTGCCTTGATTCGAGTAATCAGCTCTCCTTTATCATCAGATGATCCCCTTCCGTAAATGTAATCTCCTTCAATGGCACCCTCATAGGGCTCATGTTCCCAAAGTTCAATAGGATCCTCTGGTTGTACGTCATAATGGTTATAGAACATTAGAGTTCTGGCGTTTGCATTTGCCTTAGCTTTCACTTCTCCATATACAACAGGGGGGACCGCAGTTTTAGTATCATCTTGGCTTCCATCTTCGGGAAGATTAAGAATCTGCGTTCTTATGCCAGCTTTTTTCATAATCCCTGCCACTACAGTTGCACACTGTACCAGGTCTTGCTTTCTGGCTGAAACACTGCGCTGCCTAATAAGCGATTGAAGATCAGCTATTAGGTCCATTTTGCGAGAATCTATATATGAATAAAGATCTTGTCTATCCATAATAACTGCAATTTTCAGATTTGTGAATTAATAGTTTATGCTGTACCGTGATTTGCTTTACCTTGACGAAGTCTTGTAATAGCTTAACTTTCGCGAAAGGATTTATAACATTATGATCTAAGTAAATATATTATGGGATTCGGACAATATATGGCTAAAGAATTGATGAGAGAGCTTGGAAATAAGTCTAGGGAATTTTTTGAATTCGTAATGCCTGCACTAGATATGTATGAAGAAGGCTCTGATCTAGTCGTTCTTATTGATCTTCCAGGATTTTCAAAGCAAGATATATCGTTGAGAATATTGGACAATGTCCTTTCCATAAGTGCAAAGAGACAAAGGGATGAAAATCCAAGCACAGGTACAGTTTACTTTCAGCAAAGACCCCTACGTATTGACAAGAAGGTTCCGTTACCTATCAAGGTTACAGAGGAAGACCAAGTGCTAGGTTCTGCAACATATGTTGACGGCATCGTTACCTTACGGATACCTATTCCTAGATACAATACAATCCCTATCTCATGAGTGGTCTATACTACATCCTATAGGACACTACTATCCTTTCCTTCTTGCAGTGGCAAAAAGTATTGCTATGAATGTGCCTGCTGAGATTGCCAATCCTGCTACTCCCATAAACAAATTATACTGGATGGATATAGCGGATCCAATAAATATTCCTGAACCGATGATACTAAAGGAGGTCAGCCATTGTCTTTTTGATGAGGTTTCCTTTGTCCTTAGATCCGTCTCTATATATGATCGTAAAATTGGTGCCAAAGTAATACTACTCTCTACTCCCTTTACAAGCCGCCTGAAATAGTCTTTAGTCTCCTCTATGTATGCTTCTCTTAGCAATCCCTCTTCGGCCAATATATCCGCTAAAACCTTAACGAATTGGAATTTAACCTTATGATGATGATAGATTCCTTCAAGTATAGAACTCATCCTCATATAGAGAGCTAAATTCTTTGGGAGTCTAAATGGAAACTTGGTCATGGTCTTATTGGTTAGCTCGACAAGAGCCTTAACTTCCATTCTGTCTACCTGTTGGCCATGAAGAGATTTAATACTAAATTCTAATGCCTTTTCAACTATGTTCCTATTAACAGAAGGTTCTAGTGTTCCTAGATCAATTAATACATTAACTGCTCGGGCAGGATCTTTTTCAATCAAGCCGAGGTAGAGCCTTACTAATTTCAAGCGTGTATCATCATCAATTCTACCCACCATCCCGAAATCATACAAAATGATCTTGCCATCAGGAGTTACAGAGACGTTCCCTGGGTGGGGATCAGCATGATAGATACTATCTTTCAGGAGCATTTTAAAAAATATGCGATGCACCTTGGAGACGATCTTCTCCCTGTCCAAACCCATGGCTTCCAACGAAGCAATATCTGTTATCTTTGTACCGGGGATGTACTCCATCGAGAGAACATGTCTAGAAGTTAGCTCGGGGATAAGCTCAGGTATGAGTACTGTTGGGTCGTGCCTCAAGTTTTTCCTAATTGTCCTAAGATTTCTTCCTTCAATTCTATAGTCCATTTCTTCACTAATGGTTTCCACGAATTGTGAGAACATCGCTTCAACGGAGTACTTCAAATTGGGATCTATGAACCGGGTTGCCAGGGGCAGTATAGACCTAAGTACTCGAATGTCTCTTGAGACTATTTTCTCGATATCAGGTCGGGCTGCTTTAATGATTACGTCGCGACCCTTGTAGCGAGCCAGGTAGACCTGCCCAAGGCTAGCACCAGACTTGGCATTCTTATCGAAGCTGTCAAAGATGTTGTCTATTTTTCCTACTTCATTTTCTATAGTCTCCTGAACCAACGAGAAATCCGAAGGGGGCACATCATCTTGGAGCTTTGCCAAGACTTCAAGATAGGGCTGGGGAAGTACATCAGTCCGCGTTGACAACCACTGGCCCAGTTTGATATATGAGGGGCCAAGTGCAATGAAGGTGGAAAGGGTTTTCTCAGCGTGCTTGATATATTTCTTTGTGTCAATGCCCTTGCCTTCCTGCTTAACCCACTGCCGACGGTCCCTTCTAAGATAAATTATTATTGGAATCAGCTTAATTATTACCTTCATAAGATACAATTTCGAAACTGATGGCGTTGTTCCCATCGTTCCTGTGACAGTTTCCTCAGTTGCAATGTGGTCGGAGGAATCTTGTTGATCTAATTGCTCAGTCTTTTCCAAAATTTATCCTCACCCTTGAGCCAGCTTTCTCAATGACTTGGTGAGGGAGTAACCAGCATAGGTAGCAAATATCCCAGCGACGATAGGTGATATACCAACAGGATTTGAATCTGTACTTGCTTCAGAATGGTCAACTAATCCTTCTTTTAAAGCTGTGTAGATTGAGATTCCTGAAAGCATGCCAACTAGATATTCAGGAGCATCAACAATCAGATGACCCAAAGGATCGCATGATGGGTCTATTTTGTCTGTATGAACGGAATAGTAGGTACCGTAATCTCTTATGTGAAGCTTTCCAACCCTAAATTGTCTTGACGCTCCATTTTTGTTGCCAAGTATTGTTGGGGTCGCATCAATTATGGGTCTGACAGACCTTGGCACTATGATGGAACCGTCGTCGTCTATAAAATTCACGATTAATTAGATGGGATTTAGCCGGATATAATATTAGCTCTGGTGGGCATAAATGGCTTCGCGTATCTTTATGCAGCCGACAGATAGCTCACTGAAATCAAATTTCTTACTGTATTTGATCGTCAACAACAGAGGTTGAAACCCCAAACAAGGAAAATACCTAATAGTATGGAAACAAAACTTAGCAATATGTCAAACGATCAGCAGGGAAGATCCGGTAAACTATCAGAGAGTGAGATCGAGTCGGCGATTTCAAATCTGAAGGTTTGGGTCGTTAAGAACTCGAAGCTTCACGGCTCATTTGAGTTCAAGAATTTCGTAGAGGCATTCGCTTTCATGACAGAGATAGCACTTCAAGCTGAAAAGATGGACCATCACCCAGAGTGGTTTAATGTGTACAACAAAGTTACGATCGACTTAATGACTCACGACGTAAACGGTATCAGCGATCGCGATATCAAACTGGCCAACATCATCAATAGCATCTTTGAAAAGAGAAAATGATCGATCACACAAATGCAACTCAGTTAGTTTTTTGGTTTTATGCTAAAAGGCTAAAATCCGTTGAATGTTAGCTAACTAACTTACGGTAACCAACCTTTCCTAAATTTGAACATGCTTGAACATGTTAAGAGACCTGCCACGGTTTTACAATCTCGAATCTCTCCATTCAAGCATTTGAGTATTGCGGTTTGCAATTTCATTTTTCTGATAGAAATGTTCTCGTCGTCGTCGAGTTTTCCACGTGGCACCTTTATCACGTCAGTGCATAAAAAAAGGTACATTAACTCAGTATCGTAACCAGGAGCCAAATAAAAAGTTGTCAAAAGTGAAAATTTTCCGATATACCCTATTTCTTCGGCTAACTCCCGGTAAGCAGCCTTTTGAGGAGATTCCCCTTTTTCGATTTTTCCTGCAGGTATCTCTAACAAAGATTTACCGGTCGCATGCCTGTACTGCTTAACAAGATAGACATAAGAATTACTATCTATAGGAATTATACCGACTGAAGGGCAATGTTCGACTATTTCTTTTTCTACAATCTTTCCGTTTAGAGCGAACTTGTCAATTCTCAATGAAATATTTCCTGAGTAAATCTTTGTACTGCGTATCGCATCGACCGCCCTTGAGCGAACCTTCTCTAATTCCTCTACCATCTTGGCCCCCCTCTAACTGATTGTAAAGTGATGATGGCGCTATGAAGTGTATGTGAAAATTTCATCTAGCGTTACCGCGAATGGTTTTCGCCCGCTAATCTTGAATCGTGTAGAGTTACCTTTGGTACATATCTCCTGAATATATCCAAGCTTCTTAAAAATGGCGATTCCAATTTTTCCTCTTTGCCGGTTGTTTCCACATGCTACCCTTTCTCTATCCTGAAGATCCTGTAGGATGAAGGTTCCATCCTCGCTACCATCCGACAACTCTAATGCCGCTTTCCATATCTTATAAATGTAAGAGTTAGAATTATTGAGAGAACCCATGTATATCGTCCTTGAACTGGACATAGATGGAGTGATCAGTTGAGCAGCGAATTCCATTCTGTCTGTCTTGCTCGTGTAGAATCTGTAAATGTTCCTTCTACGATACTTCCTTTCCTCTTGATTGTTGTCAAACCAGTAGACGAAGCCTTCAGGTTCAGGCATGAACGGTTGAATCACCTTGATCTGGCCTAATTTTGAATTCGAGTTTGCAATGCTTTGTGCTACTTCCACCATCTCGAAGTTGACCAGATATTTCTTCTCACGATGTGATTCTAGAACCATAACGATCCCTTCGTCAATAAGGGAGCGTAGCGCAATTTGAAAATTAGGGTCATAGTGTCTTCCGGCCTCCCTGAATAACCGGATCTCAGGAATGCTTCTATGAACCCCTTCACAGATTAGCTGCCTCAATATCCATTTTTTCCATTCTTGGATAGCTAGCATACGTATAGCTAAAAATTCTCATCCTCTTATTTAAATTAATCAAATTAATGATCAAATATCAGTGCAATTGTGTTAATCGCGGGTAGGTAGTCCATCACTCAAGTTTAAATAATTGAGTCCGTTTCGTACTTAGGTTGGAATCTGTCTCTAGTGATGTAGGAACACGACCACTCGAAGACATCTTTGGGAATTCAGTAGCAAGGATTCTGGATTTTCTAATAATCAATGAACCCTTTGAATATTCTCTGGAAGAGATCAGTCAGTTTGTAGGTATTCCTATAGACGCAGTACGAAGAATCGTCCAGGTACTAGTTGAAAAAGGTATGCTGGGAGAGGTCAGTAAGAAACGTGGAAGTAGAGAATACAAGATTAATGAAAAAAGCGATCTGGCTAGGTCTTTGAGTCAGTATGTGTTTACGAAGATCAATTATGACATCGAAAAGGAGAAGTCTAGTAGGACGGTTAAAGCGAATGTGCCAACGGCTGGTGTCAGATAGTTAATTGGTGAAAGTAGAGTAAATTGAAAGGGCTTGAAGGTGTGACATTCCATTTTTCTATCCTGATCGCAAAATCGCAATTTGATTCCTATTCATTATCTCCACATTGATGACCATGACGGTCAAATGGATAAGAAGATAGGCTAAAATAGTCGATCAATTAATTAAAGACGCTGCTGTCCTATGGATCGCATAAAGAGAATATCTACAACAGTCTTGGAGAAATACCCGGATCGTTTCGGTTCTGATTTTGAAAAAAACAAGCAGGCGTTACAAGAAATTGCAATTACAAAATCAAAAATACTTCGGAACAGGGTAGCAGGGTATATAACCTCGTATCTTCGGAAGCAAAAAGTTCAAGAGAAAATGACTGAAATCGACACAGATATCGAAACCAATCAAAATGAAAAGGAGATTTCGGAAGAGAAGGAGACAAATAGCGTGTAATTGATTACGGTTCGACTTTTGGGTGGCGTCAAGAAAATAATTGGAGAAAACACAATTTGCATCAGGGAACCTGTAGTCAAGATGTCTTACGTGATGGACGTGCTAAGGAAGAACTCCACCGAACCCGGAAGACTAAACTTCGATAACATCATCATTGCCGTAAACGGCGTAGACTCTTCGGTATTGGGTGGGATAGATGCATTAGCTAGAGAGGGTGATGAAGTAACTGTCGTGAGCATAGTACATGGCGGCAGTGGAAATTTAAGATGACGCTTTACATTGTTTGGAAATAATAGTAGCCTTACAGAGTATCTTGAATTGTAGCAATAGGGCTATGAACCTTACGCTATAATCAAAATCTGATGAAACATAATTGAGTAGAAGCGATAATTATTCCGAATTCAAATTATCAGACTTCCATGTTTCAATCTTTTGTTGTAATAAGTCGGAAAGTGGAACAGAACTAGTAGAGCAAATAAGATCTAACTTTAAGGATGTTTATGTTCAAGGGTTTAATACAGAAGCCATCTTCGGCTTGCAGCATATAGTCGAGGCTTTAAAGATCACGTTAGAAGCCCTCAAAAGAGGGATTATGGCAGCTAACCGACCAGAGCTTGATTTATTATTACGAATTTCTTGCACTACTCAGATTTCTAAGGCTATAATTCATGCAGGTATAAAGTCTGGGAAGCGTACCTGCTATGTTATGTTCTCTAGAAATAAACGGGAGTTGATCAAGGCTCGGCACTATGCATTGAAATCACTACTAAGTTTTGATTTCCCTGAATTTATTGTCGAGCCATCAACACGAGATACTCTAGCAGCCAAATTAGGCTTAGAAGCCGGCGCATATTTCATTACGAATGATAGTGAATTCCTCAGGTATCTTGTTGAGCGTGCGGCTTTGGTTACGAGATAATCTTGGTATCTTTCTGATCCTGATGCGTCATGAAGAG
The DNA here is from genome assembly GCA_035643435.1 of Nitrososphaeraceae archaeon. GTDB lineage: Archaea > Thermoproteota > Nitrososphaeria > Nitrososphaerales > Nitrososphaeraceae > TH5896. The sequence goes on from DASQQK010000297.1 coordinate 11,357, forward strand.
TGAGAAAAAACAACTAACTATTTTGGAAAAGTGGAAACACCTCTGTAAATATAGTGTCAGGTGATCATCTTCTCTATTGCCGGAACTATTACTGGACTAAGATCTATTGTTTCTACAAACTTACCTATAGCTTCGATCTTTGGTACAGAATTTGTTGTAATTATTCTATCAACTCCAGCAGCTTTGATTCGTCGAGTCGATTCTTCAGTCATCAACGCATGAGAACACAATACTGTAATACCTCTGCAGCCGCCTGATTTCAAAGTCTCTGCGGCTTTAACTATTGTACCCCCGGTGCTAACAATATCATCAATTAATGCAACATCTAAGCCTCGAATTCGATCTCTATCTAGTGACGACAAGTGACCAACATTTATTTCTCCTGTAGTACGATCTCTTGTTTTCTTCATGCAGGTAATATTATTATTTAATTGAGTGGCAAATGACTTCGCCCTACCGAGGCCTCCTTCATCAGGCGAGACCGTAATGGAGTTATTCATATTCATTCTAAGTTTTGACTTGGCGTATTCTGCAAGTAACGGTATGGCAGATACATTCACTGAATGCATTCTTTCTTCAAAGTATGATAATGCCCTCAAACTGTGAATATCTACCGTTACCATATTTCGGGCTCTAAATGACTCATAAATATCTGCTAATAGTTTGGCAGTTACTACTTCTCCCTCAAGAAATGCTCTATCCTGCCGTGCATAAGCTATATACGGCATGACAACTATAATATTCTTCGCAGAATCGTCCGCACATTTCTTCAGCAGCATCAGAGTTTGTAGTATGTGTCTATCAACTTCAGGTGGAAACGCGGACTGAACTATTATGCATGTTTTATTTCTTAATTTTTCTTTAATTCGAATCTTGCTCTCTCCATCAGAAAATATTCTTAATTCGGGACAGATCATGCTTAATCCCATTGCTCTAGAGATGAGGGTTGCCAGACTCAAAGAAGATGGTCCTGCTATTATCACCTCTGGGGATAGCATGGAACTTTGCCGTGAAGATTTTAGATCGGCGTTCTTTTTTATCTCCATATCCATATTCCCCAGTCAGAATGTGTCAATTTTCCTAAATAAGTAAATCTTCATTTGCTTAAACATCTCATCAAGTATTGAATGTTTATTTGAATGTTGCAGTAAGGATGTTTCAGTATTTGCTTATTTGCTTAAAAAATCTTGTTCCTAATATCTTTAACTTACAGCATCCAATCAAAAAGAGATATTTCTTAACCACAGTATTACTGTAAATTGAAATAATGAGTCCTCAAATAAGGACTCGTATATAATTCTCAATACACGTAAATATTAACCTGTCCCTACGCTCTCAGGGGAAGGTGTTGCGAGAGTGGATTTTCCGAACTGTTCAGATATATTCTTATACATATCTAACTCCTGCGAAGACAACGGTCTGATCTTACTTATTGCGTCCTCAAATTGTCTCATGTGTATTTTAAGCTCTTTTACATGAGCATCAGCCTCTTTCGGGTCATTATATTTCGATACATGCTCCCTGAGTGCCAGCATGACAGCTGCTGACGCCAAGGACGATATATCTGCACCTGTATATCTATCCGTAAGATCTGACAGCTTCACGATATCAATATCATCTGCAAGAGGTTTTTTCCTTGTATGAATCTTGATAATTTGGATTCGTGATTCTCTATCCGGTGGGGGGACATAAAGTAGCCTGTCGAACCTGCCTGGTCGTAAAAGTGCAGCATCTACAATATCAGGACGATTTGTAGCTGCGATTACGATTACATTAGTCAATACCTCCAGTCCGTCAAGTTCAGTCAGAAGTTGACTTATCAACCTCTCAGTTACATGAGAATCTCCAAAATCGGCGCCCCGCCTCGGGGCGATTGCGTCTATTTCATCGAAAAAAATGATACATGGTGCTGACTGCCTGGCCTTCCTGAATACCTCACGGACGCCTTTCTCTGATTCGCCGACCCATTTTGAGATAAGTTCTGGGCCTTTTATACTTATGAAATTGGC
>DASQQK010000298.1:0-2548 GCA_035643435.1 Nitrososphaeraceae archaeon
GCAACTACCATGACAGTAGTTGTGGAGTCAATCGTCCTCAGTTTCATGATTCCAAAAAAACTATGTCCGGTGATTAAAGAGGTAGCCAAAGAATATGGTATTGACAAGGTGTATAAGGATAATACTCATGATAATAGAAAGAGTTTCGACCTGTTAGATGATTTGAAGATAGAACCCGCAATAAGTATCAGAAAAATGCATCTATGAGATCTAACGAATGTCCACTGCTATGAAATGAAGTCCTGCTAATCAATAAAGTAGGTTATCATGGATGGAAGCAGCTAAGAGATGCTGGAAGAAGATGGATTGCAGAGATAGTATTCTCTTCAATCAAAAGAGTATTAGGTGAAGATCTATTTTCAAAGAAATTTAGAGCGCAGAAAGTAGAAGCAGGACTGAAAGTAATGCTTTACAATAGCCTATAGAGCTTGTAGACTAAAAAGTTTCAAAGTTACAACGATATGGCATCTTGTGAAGTAATTAAGCTACAGTGTAGACTGACATATAACATATAAATATTATATACCGGTACCCATAACATGAGTGATATGCTAGAGATATGAATAACTTTTCCTCAAAGACTAACCGAGATCTTTTTTTGTACCAATTAAAGTGGCTAGGAATTTTTATGGCTGCAGGGTTTATTATTATATATTTGTTTGAATTTCCTATTGATCTAATAGTATTGATAATAGCATTCATAGCAATCAATATCTATAAGACAAGGGTAATGATGAAAAAACTTGGTATTTTGAATGATAGCGATGTGAAAGATATTAGAGGTTTCATAAGATCATTGTTTAAATCACCTTCTTCATCTTTAGTTGGTAACACTTTAGTAAGATACTATTGCATGTACTGTGGTAACGAGCACAGGGAAATTGAGTGTCCTAAATGTGGTTCAAAGATGAAGAGAGTTGGATGAAATTACTAATGAACTCGGTTACCTTAGCTTCGAAAATCGATTCACAGTATGGTTTATATTCTAAATAAGATTTCAGGATCCATAGCGTTGGCAGACTACAAATGATTCTTCACATCACAGGCTAATCTTGGTTATAAAAATATCATAAATTGTTGAGTTAAAGCATACAATTTTGCTAGATAAATTCATACATATCTTTCACCTACGAAGAGGGTATGACGTTCGAATAATAGACTAGAATAATCATCAAGTAAAAAAGTTCATTTTACTAGGAGAGCCTTATCATCAATAACTTGGATGAATATTTATAATCAAATTCAATTAATCATAGATTTAGTACTGTGCATGCATCCATATATATAATACAAATTCTTTGATTCTGGTTGATTAAGAAATGGAACTAGAATGTGAACGTAGTAAAAGTAGAAGTAAAAGTAGAAGTAGTAGAATATCATCCACGATAGCGGCATCGATACTGGTCACGCTAATCGCATTGAGCACACTGACAATAGGTACAGCAACATCTGCTGCTGCACAAGTTGCGCCTGCACAACAAGGTGGGCTTCCCGGAGCATCAATAAATGCAGCATGTGGACAAGTTGTAAGCGGGCAAGTAGATCTAACTGCGAATCTTAAATGCAGTGGAGACGGTATCATAGTAGGTGGTCCAAACACAGTAATTAACATGAATGGATTCTCAATCACAGGACCTGGAAAGGACAGCTCTAAAGTTGGGATTATGGTACCAAATGTTGATAATGTAGTGGTAAATGGACCAGGCTCGATTAGCAACTTCCAAGCAGGAGCGCTTCTTACTGGAGCAAATGGATTTAGGATTAGCTCTGTCATACTATCCGGCAACCAGATAGGTACATTTATGACAGGAGCTGAAAATGCACAAGTACAACAGAATATTATAAAAGACAATAGTATAGGTGTAGCATCTCACTCAAGTACAGGTGCTGCTATAGACTCGAACCTTATGAACGGCAACTTGCTAGCAGGAATAACATTCGTCAACACACAACAATCCAAGATAGGAATGAACAATGTAGTTGGAAGCCAGAACGGAGTATTTCTTGATGGACAGAGCAAACAGAATACAATATCAGCAAATAACGTACTTCAAAATGTCATTGACCTTAACAATGCAAACGGATTACCAACAAACATAAACGCGAATCAGTATGTAGATAACAGCTGCGAGACAAGTAATCCAAGTGGTATGTGTATAGGAAGGTAAAAATGAGGAAAAACTGACCAGTTTGAAATCAATTTCACCCTCTTTTTGACCATCTTAATTTGCTTTCAGAAAATTGGCTGCTTTCGCTGGAGTCCTCCAATATAGGACTTAAATTCGCCAATGGTCTAACTAAGCCAAGAACGTTATCAGCGAATTTAGGCAATCTTTGGATGTGGCATCATCGATAATATACGAAAAGGATCGACACGTATAAGATGTAGCTGCTCTATATAATAAAGAAAAAGGACAGGTGATTATCATTGACCACTCATCAGGCATCAAAGTATTCAGATTTTCAAACAGCCGTCCTCATATATCTTGCGTCAGAAGAGCGGTTTTTCAGTACTGACGGCAACCAGATAGACCAGGGACATTCACAT
>DASQQK010000299.1:0-3067 GCA_035643435.1 Nitrososphaeraceae archaeon
GTCATTATCTCTGGAATATTCGGTCTTGGTGCGTTTAACTTTTCCTTTGTATTGCTAAGGTCACAAGACTTTGGAATTGCTCAAGTAGGCGATATTTCTCTTGTTTATGCTGCCATCAATATAACACATACATCAATAGGAATTCCTGCAGGAATGCTTGCAGATAAAATAGGAAAGGAGAAAGTGCTTGTTATTGGTTATTCTGTGTTTATAATTTCTGTACTACTGATGGTCTTTCCTATATCTGAACAATTTCTATATGGTTATATCATAGCTGCAGTTTTTGGCCTCTACATAGGAATCATTGAGACAGTCCAGAGAGCAGTTATTCCCAGATATGTACGTTCAGAGATGCGTGGAACGGCATTTGGCCTCTACTACATGGTCATCGGCCTTAGTTTCTTTTTCTGTAATATCGTATTTGGATCATTATGGGATATATTTAGCTTCAACACAGCAGCATCGTATAGCCTAGGATTGTCAGCTACGGCGATTGTTGGAATGCTCCTTTTCATCAAAAGATATGTTATAAGTAGCCCATAATTACTCTCATGAATTTCTGATGTAAGAAATTCAAGGCTGATGATATCTTTTTCTTTATTGAAATATCTGAATGCGATTATTTCCTGTATCTGCTACAATTACTCTTCTGCCGGTCAGTCTGCCCGCTACGCTTGCAGCATCATGTTCGTGAATAGATACTGCAGTAGAAAGACCTAAACTACCCTCTATAGGAGTTGGTTCATCAAAAGTGCACCCGTTATTAGAAGCAGCAAAGTGCAAACGACCTACATAACCAAATGCTCCAGCGTAAAATATCATCATATCAAGCTGCTGATCCTGGGACTCGGTTCCGTCAATTGCTAAGTACGAGGTAGTATCTCTTCCGAACAGATTTAATGCCGTTCTATACGCTATCTTTGTGCTATGGCCCTCTCTGATCAGTAATCTGATATCTTCTGAACGATCATGCAGAGTGTTAGCCTTATCATGAAATGAATATAAGAGATTCTTTGTGGAGTCTTGAACCACTCTGATAAGTTTGTCCTGGTCTTGCGTAGGCATTACACTAATTTCATGTAAGTGATTATAAGCATTAGCTACGTAAATGAACGGTTATGTAATAACGGCCTACCAATACTAGTTTCTCCCTACAGGTTCCATAATTTACAGTATCTTGAAATGAATGATCTTGCAAGAAGTCTGCTTTTTGGAGGTGTAATTTGTTCTCGACAACAGCGGCTCAGCCTCCTACGATCGGGAAAAGTCTATTCCAAAGGTGCGGCGAAAATAACCAGTAGCTGCCTTAGCAAAATCTATAACACTGATCCACTTTCTTTTACATGGTGAATATTAAACAGAGAAGGATGTTACTTCTTCAAAATCCTTCTACTCTCAACCGCGAGGAAACTTGGCTTCGTGAAGCTTATTCCAATATAGTATCTAATCTGTTGAAATATGCAATAGATCCTTCTTCTAACATCGATCCTTTCGCTGTTAAATTCATGGGTATTGAAGCCATTGAAAATAATAAGGAGGAATATCGCGCCTTCATGGAGGTTTCTTCCTACTTTTGGGGTTCCAAAGGAGGAAGAGGAGCTCTGTTGGAGAAGATAATGGCCGCGGCTGCCGGAACCACAGCAGCTAATGGTATACTCCTTTCAAAAACACCCAAATGGATAGCATCGATTAAAGGCATCCGGGACACTAAAGAGTGGAAGTCAACTGGGAGTGATCCTAAGCTAAAATTTGACCTATTGAACATAATTGGAGATAGGCTAGTTTTTTTGGAGATAAAGAATAGAGTGGATAGCGGCGGTACTGCTGCTAGAGAAGAGGCACTAGCAAAGAAATTCCTGAAGCTGGCGGAGATAATACAGAATGGGATTCCTGTCTATATTGTAGATGGTGTTGATATGGATGTTGCACAGACTTTTCTCGGGCTCGGAATCAAGAGATTGGAAATGCATGCGGGTTTCTTGTTTAATGCCAAAGGAGATGAAGCAACAATAGAAGATGATAGGTCAAAGGGTTTCTATGGACAGAGTAAGAGGTTGCTGGAGGAATATTTCAAGAAACATAATAATCGTTTCTCTGTAAAGCTGACTTACGATGCAATCACCCAGAAGCTGAGTTTTGAAAAAGACGGTCTATTCGTGATTATTAATTTACTATATGGAAGCGACGTTACAAAGAACTTCACGCACGAACAATTGGATCTTGGAAAGGTCTTGAACAAGGTGTTTAGGAAGAAATGGGATGATATTTGGCTATCTGTAAAGATGGCAATCTCCCAAAGAACTTTGTTACTGAGAAACGGAAATAGCATTATCAATGAAATACATCGTTCATTGACTGGAAAAACAGACTCTACTTTCAGAGCACAGTACGAAAGATTCTTGGCAACTCCAGAAGATGTTAGGAGTCTATCGGAGTGCGTTGGAATCATTAGACAAAAAATAGGCTCATTATCGGCAATAGACGATGGAGACATAGCTGATTGTGTCTATGCGTATGCTGGCGCCCACTATCCATATAAAAGGGTTAAATCATAAGTAAAAGTCTGATAAGTTGGGAAACTCATCCAAATGATCTCGTATGACTTACTCAAAGGGGACTCCCGTAAGGTTCTAAGAGATCTTGCTGAAGATCCAAATGAAAAAGGTAAGTATCGCGTGATCATAACTTCTCCACCATATTACGGTCACAGGCATTACGGCAAGAACGGTATAGAAGAAGTAGGGCGGGAAAAGACAGACCAACAATTCATTGACAAACTAACCGACATATTTGGAATGTGTCGAGACCTATTGACGGAAGACGGTTCACTTTGGATAGTGATAGGTGATACTCGACGCAATAACCAAAAGCTCATGATTCCACATAGATTGGCACTGAAACTGGTTGAAAAGCGCTACACATTCAGAGAGGATGTAATCTGGTACAAGAAAAACAGCGTAGCTAGCAGTGCTAAGAATAATCTTTCTCAGGCTTATGAATTCATTCTCTTTCTCTCAAAGAATGACACATCGTACACAAACCTTGACCTCATCAGGGTAGGAGGTAA
>DASQQK010000300.1:0-2141 GCA_035643435.1 Nitrososphaeraceae archaeon
CTCTGCCCCGTCGTACCATCTCAATTGCTCTTCAAAGTCACGTTATGACTTTTGCAGCATTTGATCCTTAGCGTGTTCAATGGATTTTTTTCAGATTCGATGAGTCTCTTCTCCCTTCGAAGCTTCTTAATGTTATCTTGCCATATATTCCGGAAGTTGCGAAATCAGAGGAATCGCATTATTGGCATTATCGCCCTCTTCCTCCCTATGTCCATCTTGCTGCTCTGCAAGTATGATAGGTGCCGGCGGTAAATACTTCAAAGGATTCTTCGTCAACCTCCATCGTAACCATGATGTTCCTGAGCCGGGAGTTTGTTCTACCTGGCGTGTTAGCAGACGTTAATTTCACGCTTCGATCGAAAGCGGCTCGATTATCTATTAATGTTGTAGTATAATAACTAGGTGTATGCATAATTGCATGATGACAGAGGGCTTGAAAGAGATGGCCTGGACGTCTTGCTATCAACCAGGAATGGTTGTAAGAATCCTAAACTATTCAATTTAGGTAAGGAGCATGTATCTAATGATTCATCCATTCTTTGAAAGGTCGCAAGATTCTCAGAACAAAAGTGAAGATATGATTCAATAACTATATCGAAATGTACTTCTTAAATTAGGTTCGTTGGCAAAAATCCCATAAATTCTTCAAGAAATGGTTAAATACCATAGACTATTAACATATTCATGAAGCCTTCTACAGTCGACGATTGGGTAGAAGAATTAGACATTGCAGAAGGACTAAAAAAATTGTTAACAGATGCGGGTCTCACGATTGAATCTATAGTAAGACTTGGCAATCATGACGTTTCAGAAATACTGCACATAGATCCGTATGTTGGTAAGTTGATTGTTGATGCTGCGCAAAAAGTCATACAAGATAGATATACTCGGGAAAAAGATGTTATAATTTATAATTATTAGTCAATTAAATTTCTGATCACTAATTTGATGCTTGAGCTTCTTTTCTGGAATATTTTGCTCTATCACCTTTCTAATATGATATAGGTCGTTATACCGTATATAGCCGTCTAAGATTTCAAATAATGATACTATATCTTCGTCCTTTTCATTAACTCTATTTTTTAGAGAATTCATTATACCGAGCTTGTATGCTGGGAATTTAATACTATCGCATTGTTTAGAAATGCTTCGTCATCTATTGCTCTTTCTACGGCATGATTCAAAGAAGAGGCATTATGAGCTGCTTCGTGTCCAGAAAGTTCTATCACATTACATTTATTCGCATTTTTTTACCACGATCAGACTTCATCCTATTATTTTCTAGGCGCTATAGCAGTTATAAGACTAGTTGAATTCGTTTTTTGACCATACACACACTCGCTTTTTGGCCATACACAGTGAGCATGATTCATTATCATCATCACCTAGATAAGGATCGATTTGAATTGTAGAATGAACTGTTTTAAACCTGTTTTTGAGCGAAACATTGAATCTATGTGTTGGAGTACATTTTGTGTTCTCGATATACTACTACACGAGCTGATACGCCTTCAATTTCCGATAATTGTCAAATTGTTGTTTGCTCAAATTTATTTCAATGAAGCAATGATACTACTACTGTGACGAAATGACGAGATCGGTGACGGATATGACGTTGCACGTTATTGATTGCTGAGTACCCTGTGAAGCATGTTAATGATCATATGGCTTATCAGCTCCTACCTTGCCTTCTTCAAGAACAATGTTTATGGTGTTGGCTATAGAAAACTGCTTATTTGTAATTGAATCTTTTACATTAATACTACTGTACAAGTTTGATGCCTCTTCTAACAATTTATCGAATGCTCGTTTGTTAACTTGAATATTTGTAGGCGGGTTATATCCAGCCTCTTTAAATGCACCTGTAAGAGAAATTATTGCATCTAAAAGTACACTTGCATCAACAAGATTTTCCTGATTGAGTCTTTCTATTTCCGATGGCATTTTAGAGAAACAGTATCATATAGCGGCTACATCAGATTTATTAGTTTTAGTATCGTAGTCACAGGAGCAATCGAACTCTTCGGGTAACATCAAAAAAATATGGGATACGCCACCAGGATAAATAAAAACCCAGAATCAATTGTTTATTATGAACCAGATAACATTCTGTTTGTATCAAATGTAAATTGTAATCCGAC
>DASQQK010000301.1:0-4601 GCA_035643435.1 Nitrososphaeraceae archaeon
TGCACATCTTCCGTTACGTCCATCTGATAATTATTTTCTAATCTGTGTAAATCGTTTTCCATGGCGACGTAGAATTTGAGAGATGGTCAGTTCTTGATTAAACAGTTGTTGCTGACTCATCATACTGTATATTACACGACAACATATTTAGATGCTATATCAGCCACCAGGGGAGCTGGCTGGCTAAATAGAATTAGATTAAATACTATCTATGGAAATGGCGGGGCATAGCTTTTGTCTTCTTCTTGCTGCTGAGCAGATGCGACTGACACGCTATTTTCTTCTCCCTGTGCCTGAGAACCTAAATTAGAGCATATTATATCTAATGGAAACCAATAGTTGCCGCATTCATTTGTCTGTACTATAGTTTGACTTTTTTCATATTCGGCAGCATATACGCTGTTTATACACATATATAATACTGTGGCTCAGAAGACGAACACTACCATAACACCTTATAATCTAATGTTTACACTCATACATTAGGAAATCTATCATTGACTGCATATGACGGTTAAGAAAAAACAATAGAAAACAGAAATCACGTATTTACACTATAGAAAAAATCTTTCACGAAATGACTATAAAATAATAAAAAAAGAGTGTTGTGGCGCTAATTAGCCTATCAGTTAGGCGCCGCCGCCGCCGCCGTTATGTCGGTCGTGGTGTCCGCCGTGGTGTCCATTGTCAGCTTCTGGAAATGCTTGATTGCCTGTTAATGCTACTACGTTCTCGTCACCTTGAATTTGTGAGTCTGTGTTCTGGCATCCAACATTCATTGGCATAAAATCATTTCCACAAGCGTTAGCCTGAGAAGTTGCTTGACTCTTGTATTTCTTCTTGCCTGCAAATGCGTCTTCCGTTGCCACAGCTGACGTCGCAACAAGCATTACTGCTACTGCTGCTACGACTGCTATAGTCAAACTGTTTGTTCGTCTGAGAAGCACTGCATTCCAACCAACTATATTTCAGTTTCAAAATATTTCAAAAATATTGTTCCTCTCTAAAAACAGGACTATGTCAATGCATTACTACGGATTTTGAAATTAAGCTTCCTGTCTACCTAATCCATAGAAAAGTTCATAAAATAACGGAAGCTCCCATAGGGATGATCATGATAATGTTATCTCTGATACTTTTTATTCTAATAGTTTTGCTTCTTCTACAACCGGTAAATATATTATCTGCTACAACTGAGAATATAAGAAAGAGTATTGCCCTCACAGATTTTGATGTTTCAAGTCTAGGTTATAGCATTAGTTCAAAGCCTTTTAACACCTCATACTCAGATTGGACAGCTAAATGGTGGCAGTGGGCGTATTCTATTCCCTGGAGTGAACATCCATCTTATGATAATACCGGAAAATTTTGCAGTGAAAATCAGAAAGGACCAGTTTGGTATCTTTCAAATTCATTTGAATATCCAGTCGTAAGAACATGCGAAATGCCTTCAGGTACTGCTTTATTGATTGCACTATTAAACTCTGAATGCTCTTTTGCTGAGTTTCCAACATTGAAAACTGAACGAGAACTACGTAATTGTGCTGAAAGCATGCAGGACATTGTTGATGGAGGACATGCTTTTTTGAATGAAGAGAATATATCTAGTTTAATAGAATATCGTGTACAGACTGAGATCTTTAATTTCACATTACCACAAAACAATATACTTAACCTAACTTCTCAGACTACCCAAGCTGTTGCTGATGGAAACTGGTTATTTCTAAAACCTTTACCTCCTGGTACTCATAAATTAGAAATAAAGGGCGATATCAATTCCACAGCATTAAAAAGTCCTGCCCAATTATCAAAAGTAGATCAATATAGTGGGCCTGTGGGATGGAATCAAACAACTACATATATTCTGAAGGTCAAGTAGTCATGTACAACGATGACGACGACTAATCAAACCTCGGATGGAAATATGACAGCTGGAACTAATTCAACCAGTTAACATTTATTTTTCTTAATTTAATTACGCCTGTCATTCAAAGTCAGTTATTATCGTATTAACCTGCTGCCGCTTTTAATTCTGGCTGATATGAGTGGATAGGTGTTGTGGATAGGTATTATCCTGACATGCTATGTAATGTCACACTATTACAACATTACTATAAATGGATCTAAACTACCTAATCCGTTATTGCGATTTGATATCGTCTACAGAATTGATAGGGTTACGCATGCCATCACAAAAATGGTTTGTTGTTAGAAGCGCTACACCTGCAGAGAGTATAATGTTCCTCTGAGGATCCATCTGCCCATTGTATGTTATCGCTATCATGTTGATATCGTTATAATTATTATTTTCCTGATTGGATTTATATTTTGAATGATCCTAACCCATCTGCAAATGTGATTGGCTATCAATTGTTAAGTTCCCATCAGAGTAAGAGTCAGAAACCTTTGCCCGTAACGGTTGGGAGCCTAATCTTCAATGAGGTAGAGGTATTAGATGTTGCAGGACCATTCGAAGTGTTCTCTGTCATACGCCTGAATGAAGAGAGACGATGGATAGAACCCTCGCCATTTCGAGTTTTGCTACTGGCAGAAAAAATAGATACTATCTTGGCTATCGGTGGCCTGTGCCTGACACCCGATGTAACTTTAGATAATTGTGCTGAACTTGATTTGCTAATAGTACCTGGGGGATGGGGTACTCGTAAGGAAATAAGGAACATTAATCTTCTAAATTGGATTGTGAAAAGGGCCACTGCCCGCCATATGGAATATCCCTATCCCCGGCATAGCAGACGCAGAAACAATGGTACTTAGAGACTGGTTCTATTATTGGCTACTGCTAACCACATTATAAGGAGATTAGAGTCTCCCGCGGCGTCATTGCGGAGGTTTATGAAAGTACCAAATATCATTCCATTATATACGCTATATGCATACAGAATTTGGCTCCTAGGGTCACGTTGTTCCAGTCCCAAAGAATATAGACATTCTCTCCAGATGCTGCTATTGCCAGATCGTCTAAACCCCTAGACATAGCCTTTGCTTGAGACGCCCTTTCCTCTAGGTAAGGTAGGTGTTGTTTCAGGAAGCGGGTTGAGGTCCAAGTAATATAAGAGTACTGATGTCTGAACCTAGAAATGAGCTCAACTTCAGGTTAATACTGGCGATGTTCATTGCAAAGGCGTTTGGATTGCAGTCACGGTACAGCTCTATCTCCATCATTATCAGAATCTTCACTTGTTGGTCTAAAGATAGCTGCACTATCAATGGATCTACTAAACTGGTGGCATCATACTTCTATCTATGTCTACGAGAATCAAGTTTCTTGGCCTTTTCTTCTTGCATATGATGATATCTTTCACTTTCCCTCACGAACTCTTCACCACAAGTGTGGCAGCGTAATAGAGGGCCATGGTGCTTTGACTTTACATGTGCTACCAAGTCACTGTATACATGAAATCTCTCGGTGCAAGCATTACAGGAGTACTTTTTATGACTTAATAGCTTGTCCAGTATCATCGCAATTTATATTACGAATATGAAGTATTTATCTGAATCTGTCATATATTAGATAGTTATGCTATACAAAACATATGGAACAAGAATAAATATTAGAGAATATTATTCTTGATCATATCCTATGAGCCTAGCTTTCTAAAAACGTGACCATCGAAATTGTAATCTCCTGGTGTAGCATCTATCACTAAAATAGACTGTCCGACCTCACTTGGCAGATCGATAGATGTTGCATTCTCTGTCATAATACTGTAAGTTAATGTATTTTTATTTGTATCATACGTTGGATTGAATAATTCTATTATAGCAGTTTCCAGCTTACCTGTTTGTATATCTTTTGCTATTAAGGGGGTATCCTAGAACTCATACACCAAATAATCATTTTCAATTCATAAGGTTTCAATATTATGAGTTATATCATTATCAGCCCTAAGACATATCTAGATTTTCTTGTGGACAATCGTTTTAGCAGTGACATAAATTATCATACATACATAGGCACTGTTCACAGTAATACTTCTCTCGTGAAGTGCGAATAATTTTTATGGCCTTGTTCTTGTTTGTTCTCCAGCAGCTATTACATCTTAATACAAAATCATTTGTGGACTGATCCCATTCTTCCATCTCCTACCACTGCTTCACTTACCTCATAGTATTACACATTTCTGCCATTTAATGGTAGAGTTTCGGTTACGCATTTCTTTCTTTCCTGTCCTGTTACTACAGACTATAACAAGACCTACATTTGCGTAATCTAGAGTGAAAATCTGTCTTTGAATCATTCATTTACTCATTTATTTATTCACCTCTCAATATTATGGGAGATCAGTATTAGCATCATATTAGTATCATTCTTAAACAGAAAAGATGCCTAATGGAAGAGATATATATGGTAACTACAACAATACTATTATTAGAATATAACAAAGAGTATCATAACTACATATGATATCAGTTATAAAAGATATACCGAGCACGTTCACATAGAAAAAATATCAGATTTATGAATATGTCTGGATTATCTTAATGTAGATAAACTCAATAATGTTAATGTTAAGAGAACATGAACTCCAAGTATCTAGTGATTGTTGCGGCAATGACTGCGATTTTGATCGGAGCTACAG
>DASQQK010000302.1:0-4226 GCA_035643435.1 Nitrososphaeraceae archaeon
AGTGCAAGGCCGGCACCTTCTCTAATCGAATTGAGGCCAGCCGTATGAGCAGGACTTAGTGTTATTTCAGAAGCTACAACTTCGATGACAATCTTCGGTTCAAACCAAACATCCATTTGATCCATCCTTGTGTCAACCCTCGGAGATCTATGTTCTATACGAAAACTTTCAAGGCTGTTATAGAAGCTCTCGAGATGCTGGTCGGTAAATCCGGTTCCAACCTTGCTCACACTTCTAAATAGATCCTCCTCTTCGTCATACGCCGCCAGGAGCAGAGCACCATATTTGCCCACCCTTCTCCCTCTACCGTATAAGGCACCCACTATTACCAAATCTAGGGTATCTGCCAATTCGCTCCGATATTCGCGTTTTACCTTTATCCAGAGATACTCTCTGCTCCCAGCTCGATACACGCTCTCAACATGTTTAAGCATAACTCCCTCACAACCCGCTTCTATAGCCGAATCCATGAATTTCTGGATCTCTTTTTTGTCACCTGACACAATTTGTTTGATAAGTCGTATCCTTTTCGCACTGTCCTCCTTTGGAGTATTTTGTATGCTATTTTCCTTATTTTCCTTGGAGACCGGCCTGGTCTCAACATTACTCATGAGTTGACTTTCATGTTCGACATGTATACCACCACTTTCTTCTGCGCTTCTTTTGGCTACTTTCCCCGCTACTGCTTGGCTATTTGAGGTTCTCTCTAAGTCAGTTACCGATTTTCCTCCACGGCTTCTTTTCCTGGTTGCTGTTTTGCCTGAGCTAACTTTACCATTATCATCATCATCATCATCAGCGTCTTGAGTCCTCACAAGTTTAGTTAATATTTGTCGTCGTTTTTTGTAAGCAATGTTGGTCACTGATTTGGAATTATTGAATAATACATCGAACAGATTGACTATTACGGGATAACTCTTCATCGCTTCCTCGACACCATACTTTCTTCTGCGATGCATGAGCTCTTGAAACGGCAAAAATTCCGCAGTGCTTGGATCAATGGCGACGATCTCTCCCTCAAGTATCACTTCCTTAAGGTTATCCATCTTTCTGATAGCACGTACCACATCAGGATAGTGGTTTGTAATATTTTCAAGCCGTCTTGAAAAAAGCTCTACCCTTTCCGGATCTCTGCCTGCGTTATCATATCCTCTTACTCCTTTTTTTTTCTTGCCTTTGTGTATTTGGACTCTCTCCCCGTCAATTTTATACTCAATACCTGCGAATCCCTCCATTCTATCTAGCCCCTCTTCAATGGAGGACACCCTTTCGGCGAGCATAGGCCGGATAGGTTTGAAAAGAGTGATGTGAATGGAACGAACTGATTCGATTCCATTTGATGATAGCTCCTTTGCAACCAGACCGAGGTCACCGGAAACATTATAAGCATTCTCTAATAAGGAACGGTTTGACTTATCATTGGTGAATGCTATTGATAATGAATCTAAAACAGTAAAGTCTGCGATACCTAATCTCAATGTTCCCATAAGAAATTTCATGATGTATCTTGCTTCTCTCGGAGTGGTTTCATTGAGTAGACTACTAACAAGTCTCAGCTTAGTCTCTTGGGAGCCAGGACCCGTAGTCTTTGCTATCTTGAACAAAGTAGTGAATACTCTTTCGACGGTCATCTCTTGTGAAAACAACGTGATTTGATTTCTTGTTTTCATTGCCTCAGCAGCTGTGTCTCCTAAGTCTCCTTTCTCGTGATATATGGTCAAAATATCTGTTACATGCTTGCCAGATGACTGAGCGAGTGCACGAACCGCCATTTTTTCTGCCATACCGAGCTCAATGCCTTCATAGGGTGGTCCAAGCTTCCCTTGAATCAAATAGATAACCTTGTCTATGATATTACTCTTAGTTTCTCTCAATAAAGTGACAAGATGATCTGTAAGAAGTAGCCTACTCCTGGTTTCTTCCATCTTTTCGAAGGTGTCAACAAGTTTGGAGAGGAGCAAACGCGTACGAATTCTAGGGGCAAGACCCGACTTAAATCTATTAGTCTTAATCAGCTATATCTATGTTCCAAGATATTACCGTGAGTCATTTTGTTCTTCCTATAGCAACAGGATGATCTCATTGATAGAAAGTGGTGAGTTTTCTGGTGACACCAGTCCTATCATAAGGGGTAATTGTTAGAGCCCTATCATGAGTGGTTAGGGAAAAATCTTTGGTAGTTCTGGAAATCCTGGAATTTTTGGTGGCCATTGAAACCACGGAGGGTTGGGATCAGGTTTCTGAGGTGGGGGGGTTTCTTGCTCCTGCTGCTGAGACGCCGATATCAATCGCGGCAACTCTGAAGGTCTTTCCTCCAAAGTGACAGTTACGTCTACATTCTTGCCTTCCCTATTGACCGTCAGTACGACTTTGTCTCCGACCTTTTTATTTTCTTCAAGATGTGTAATGATATCGTCCATTGATTTCACCGATTCTCCATCGATCTTGGTGATAATATCGCCACTCCTAGCGACCTGAGTCCTACCGCCGAAATCTTCTCCGACTATTTCACCTCTGATTCCAGCTTTGTCTGCAGGACTATTACCTACTACAGATACCACTGCAGCTCCCTTATAGTTTCTCGGCAATCCCAAGCTCTCGGCAATGTCTGGAGATAAATCCTTGGCAGTGAATCCCAACCAGGGGTGTACATAGCTCCCTCTTTCTATAAGAATTGGAATCTCTTTCATTAACATATTTGAAGGAACTGCAAAACCTACTCCTGAATATACTCCTGTATTTGAAAATATGGCAGTATTCATTCCAACTACTTCACCTTTCATGTTGAGCAAAGGCCCCCCTGAATTACCTGGGTTTATTGCAGCATCTGTTTGTAATGTATTTGCAATCGAATAACCTGTTACATCATTAGGTAACAATCTACCAATTTGGCTAATCACTCCGGTAGTCAATGTACCACTTAATCCAAATGGGTTACCAATCGCAATTATTTGTTCTCCTACTTGCACGTCTGATGAATTCGCAATCTTTAGTGGAGTTACTTCCTTCTTAAAAAATTCAGGATCTTCAATTTGCAGAACACCTATATCAGAATAGGGATCCTTTCCAACAACCTTCGCGGTAAATGTATCCCCATCTACAAACTTGACATCGACTTGCTCCACATCGGAAACAACATGGTGATTTGTTATAATGCGTCCGTCGTTGTCATAAACAAAGCCAGATCCAAGGGCTACATTATTCTGAGGAATTTCTCTCCCATTGAATATCACTATATCGTTAGACCTAGGCCTTGTGCTGGTTATCTGAACAACTGAATTTTCAGTTCTCTTAAAAATTTCTGGTAACGATGTTTCTGATGATGAAGTTAACGGCAGTTCATTAGTAGTAGTACTATTTTTTTCTTCATTACCAAGGCTGGAGGGCTGCTCTTGAGCCTGAACAAAAGGTGGATTTAATGATGAAGATGATGATGATGGCGACGGTGCTAACGATTGTGATGGTACCCCGACGGAAGATTGCATCGAATGAGGTTGTAAGTTATTATTCCAAAATAATGGTATCGATGGAAATATGTTTACTGAGCCAAGAAAGTATGCACCCACTACAAGTGGTATGAAAAGAAGCCAAAAATGTCTGAACATCATCATTATTACTGACACACGACTATTTATATATTGACATATGGATCATAATCTGATGTATTTGATGTCAGAACGCCTTTCCGTTTATCAGTCAGGTTAAAGAAACATGCTTTGCATGATTGTCTGGTACACCGGGTAAAGACGTGTTTAATCCATTCGTAACAGTTGCTGGAACAAGTGGTTCGAGAAAAACCAATCCCTGCTTCTCTGAGATTATATAATGATAATAAAATCGTGGTTCATCGTACGACGCAAGCTTGGTAAAGAATCCCTCGTAGATAGGTGGTTCGCCTGAATATGCTATTTTCCTCGACTCAGAATCATAAACTTGTCCAACTAGCCTGCTGGCGCTGTTCGTCCCGTCTTCATTTTCATCAGCTAGGGACAAGCTACTGACGAACATGGAAGGCAAAGCACTTTCACCGTTACCAAAATTTGTACTATCAATAGCAGTTCTCTGCGGATCAATAACAGAGACTACTCCTACGATGACAAACGAAAAAACTAGCAATGAGGCACCAAGCTTGATTGCTCGTTTTGGTAGCCTTAGCAGCACGTCTCCATTGTTACGTATTACAGAATTCTGATACCTTAAACAGTCATTACGTTGCATACTGATAC
>DASQQK010000303.1:0-2157 GCA_035643435.1 Nitrososphaeraceae archaeon
ACGTATTCTGCACAGCCAGCGGCTTACTACGATCCAGATACGGCTATTAACATAATTAACAGCTTTATACTAAGTTAGTCAATGTCTACAAAACTGACCTACATACCTGTTCCTAAGTTCCTCAACACCCCTTTTGCGAGCTTTTCCGCATCTTCTCTTTTTATGTCAGACTCTAGTTAATCCCATCCTTATCCATTATCTATTCCGACCATTATCTATTCCGATCGAACCTTGAGCATTTAATCTGAATATAGAATGTTATAAAGAATTCTTGTTATTAAAGCTCTGAGATACTCTAAGTTTGGCAGTTTTTAGTTTGTCGGAAGAGTGTCCAACATAATAATTTTTCACATCATCTGTTGATCTGCCTAAAGAGATTGGGCAGTGTTTTAGTGATTGATGTGTTTAATATCGAGTCTAATATTGACTACTCAACTAACGTAGGGTTGCACTACCATCGGCTATTGTCTAGTTGGCCGTCCAAGTCTACACTGCCACACAAATGTATACTGTCAATTGGATAGTACTACTTGGCCTTGAACCCATAGTAGGTCACCTAAATATTTGAGACCTTCTTTCTATAGAGAATGATTAATGAACTTTTAGATAGTATCTAGGACAGACTTTGCGTCCTCATCTAGATGCGAATGGATCAAATTTTGGCATGATGTTGACTTGAAGCTTGTAATAAATCAAATGTAAAGACTTATTTGGATATTATAGAATGTGTCTTAGTAAGTAACAATATAATCACTCCTGCGGGCACATATAGGACAAATAATAGTAACAGATAGGTTATATCAGCCAGTTTAAGCCCAGAGCCAACCAAAATAACGCCATACGTGATCGTTACTACTGAGGGAATAACCATAGCCAATATCAGCATTCTCAGGTATCCGAAGGTTTCATGGCTCAATTTGGAGGCGTTCTGAATAGTCAGACCCAAAATAAATGAGCATGTTCCTATCAAGAATGATACCACAGTTAGCATGTTTTGTATAATGCTGGCTAGGTTGGTAGCAATATCTTGAAGAACCAAATTGGGATTTGTAACATGGACAATTCATTTAATTGTTTATGTAAACTGGCTGAACCTGGCGCAGACAGCATATGGGGTAGGAATGGAAGTAGTTATATCGTGTCTGTGAAAAAGTTTGCGATAATAGACATAGCTCCTGCTGCGTACAAGGGGATTCAAAAGCCGTTCCTACTACGGTCCAGCATATTTGTAAAATCTGCGAACTTGAATTGCCCAGAACCCTCGATAGTACCACTTGACAAATTAATCACATCGTTAAAGTCGGCAACCACAAAGGACGATGTATTCAGCCTGGATAAGAGCAAGTCTGCATTTAATGATCTGTTCGGTAGTTTTAGAATGTGTTTGCTTTGCTTGCATTTAGAAGGAGAATAGGCGGACAACAGCCTAAGGGGTCAAATTTCAGCACCTGGTTACCAAGAGAGAACCAAAAAAACCACCGAGCATGCATTGCGTTGGACCATAATCTGGATTTCGCTTGCAGGCGTATCTAACATCGTCTATCATTCATTATAGTACCCGGACACGACCACAATCAAATACACAATTGTTATTTACTTACTCTCAAGATATATAGCAAACTCGAGATGTCAGAGCTAGAACTGCCACCGGCCAACAAGATTCTCTGTTTTGATGGTGGATTTTTAATGTAATCCGGGATCTTTGCAGCGATCCTATCTTCATAAGTCGGGACCATGTCGTTCTGATAGAATATGCCTAATGGGATTCTCTCGTCCCACTCATACGACTTCAAGATTGCATTAGACATCTTATTATCTGCCTCACTTTCAGAGCGAACAATTCCATCATATCCTGTTCCTTCAAGTTTGTACGTTCTTGGAATTTGTTTTCCAGTTTCTGGATCAAGATTATCTGAGCCCTGATACCACTCTCTGGTATTGATATCATTGTATGTGGGACATGGTTGTAATACATCAAGATAGGCTAGGCCTTTATGAGAAATACCTCGCATTATAAGTTCTTTGAGGTGACGGACGTCATATGAATAACCTCTGGCTACAAATGTAAATCCGGATACAGCAGCGAGGGCAAGAGGGTTAACAGAATTGTTAGAATTTGGCAATGGAAGTGATTTTGTCTTCATACCTAACTTCAAA
>DASQQK010000304.1:0-4408 GCA_035643435.1 Nitrososphaeraceae archaeon
CATCTAGTGTCAAACCAGGTTTAGGTGAAGGTCGCAATACACTAATAGGATTTAATGTAAGTGATTTGGACAGCATTTGCAAGGAATTGGAGAGCAGAGGAGTAAGCTTTTACAAGAGGCCATCTGAGGAGTCTTTCGGCAAACATGCTATAATTGAAGATCCTGAGGGCAATCTAATATCAATTGCAGAAATGAAGCTTAAGGATGAATACACTCAGATATCGTATTATCATGGGTTTGCTCCAGAATAAGTTGGAGTCCATTCGCGCCTCATTGTTGAACATTTGAGTAGAGCAACAATATAATTAGAATTAATGAACTCTTCTGCGCACACACTCAATACTTAACGAATTATGCGTGAGTGGCAGCATCTATTTCACAATCGGAAAATATGTCTCGTATTTCCTGACATCATCAAATTATAAGAGGCCCTATCAAGTCCAAGTTTTCTAACAAATGTGAGGTAGGAACCCATGTTGGAAATTGGCCAATCACTTCCATATAACAGACGGTGAGGTTTGCCTATATAATTCAGCAGATCATTTATTTGACTCAAATATCTGGTAGAAGAAGGTGACGTAAAATCCCCCACGACTAGTCCAGAAACATCTGAATAGACATTGGAGTTCTTGTACAACACTTCTTGGCAGTCGGCTATCCAAGGGTTTCCCAGATGACAAATGACTATCTCCAATTCAGGATTGTCTACCGCAATGTCATCAACATTCAAAGGCTGAGCATATCTGAGCTTGGCAGTGCTTGAATACACGTCTCCAGTATGAATCATGATAGGAACTCTATATTCAGTACAAATATCATACACTTTCTGATACCTTCTATCGTAGGGATAATAGTGCTCATATCCACAATACAACTTTATGCCGATTATAAGTCGGTCTTTCAGCCAGGTTCTATAACGTCTCAAATCTTCATCAGTGTGATTATCAATCGTAAAGCCAGCTACAATCCCGATTCTATTTCTTATATTTTCATTCTTATTTATTATATCAATAATTTGCGAAGTAGAGGGCCTGTTCTCGTCAACCTTATAAGATGAGATCACTATCGAATAATCAATATTGTTCTTATTCATAGTCTCTAGAAGGGTATCTACCCTATCCTCAAGTAACATAAATTTTCTTGTTTGTGGTAGAATTTTATCATACTTATTGAGGTGAACATGACAATCTATGATCGACATAGGCGTTCCTAACCGCAGTATCGAAATTGAGAGCCTGGCCTCTCAATTAATCTGGGATATTTTTGTGAACACATATCATCTAGATGGTTTGGAGGTATTTTGAACCCGTTATCGGGCCCCAATAACAATACTAGTTCAAGTAAATCTCTACTGATAATCATATCAACACATTTAGTCAATAAGGAAACCTTGTCTGCTTGATCCTGATATTAATTTCGTCAGACAACCCTATAACCCTGTGAAGCATGCTACCTTCTCTTATTTTTGAGTTGACGATGATATGGGAGTAGGAGTAAAGTCTCCCATATGGGTTACGAAATCATTCAATATCAATAAATAATCATTATATAGGTCTCTGTGAAAATTGCTGCCAAACAGGCAGCTCGTAGATTTATGCGTATCTGCTGTTCTGTGGATAGGGTTATGACAGTATCCATTCTCTGCTTTTTTCTTGAGATTAACTTTTAGCCATGATAGCGCCATTAAGCCTAAAATCAGCATGCTGGTTTCGGTGTGTAAATAGCTATACTGAGTGATCTCGTCCTCTTTCCTGCCGCATTGGTCCTGAGTAGGTTCGTCAGAGTATTCTCTACTTTGTAAGAGTGCATTTATGGCCAACGAAGACCAAAAAAAGCCATTCGGTACGATTTTATTATCAGCTGCGCCGTACGGAGGTCCAAACGATGCGAAGATTTCTTGGATAGATAAGTAGAAGGCATCTGGATCTAGCTGCTTTTTAAGCCATTTAGAATTTGTCAACAAGTCAATATTAGATATTCATGTATTAATGTAGATTGGTTATACCAGTTTAGAACGTGAAAGATATTTCATTAGTCTTCAAAAGAGACTCATTGAATATTTCCTGGATAAATATCGAGTTTAAGCTAGAAACATTTACGGAAAAAGAATTTGCAATTGTTGCTAGTCAAAGAGACACTGACCTATCAAGTCTCATTCCACAACTTAACCACACAGAAGGACTCCGAGAAAAGCCAGAACGTTCTGGGTCATCAAGGCCCCACCTACAACCTCGCCACCATATTTGATTCTTTCCACCACGACCACTGTGCGACCCACTGCGCGCCTGGTCCTCCTATTGTATATCGATAACCCAATTGTTATAGCTGTACTATCAAGACTCCTATTTTTTAGGACCCTTGACTAACCTAAGAATGTGCGATTATCGCTAGCATGCCTGTCAAAAAGACATGAACTATGTTCAGGTCAGCATGACTGCCAATGTAACTGTCACTATGTCAGAAAGTACGGATAGAAAAAATTAGATTATAAACAAATGAGAGTTAGCCTGATACGATAAGATGTCGGGGCAGGAAACGAGGATATGGCAATGTACTAGTGAGTTGCTAGTTTCCTCATTTCCTCCCCCCAATTGATGCAGACCAGTGCATTCTTCGTCGGTGGTTGGAGTTATTACTGTCATAATAAACAGGTCGGAGCTTATCAATATGACTTAACTTTGGTAATTTGACTTATCTGAGGTTTCGGCTTAGGCTTTCCTTGAGTTATTATATTTAAGTTTTGTTTGGTTATGATATTTTAATAATATTTTACGTGTTTTTGGGACGTTCTAAGCACGAAGCTAATAATATCTTTCCAAACTGGAGCTGGAAATTCAGAAAATATTTTCTGATGTACTGCATTTTTAAGGGACGTTATTTAGACTGCCGTGTTTGAGTCTGCATTGTTATGATACATCTACTAGTTTGCTCTCTTTGTACAAGTATTACCATCAGCGTATCGTACAATGTCAGTCAACCACGATCTTGCAAAACATGGAACTGCATAAAGCAATCTCTAAATGATGTCTGTAGATAAATTAGACCGGTAAACCAAAGCTTGTCTTCTCCAAAAATAAGAATAGGAACCTCTGGTTACACGTACGCTTGGAATAAGGCCAAGCCAGATGCTTTTAACTGGTATATAAGCCAGGGATTTAATTCAGTAGAAATAAACGCAAGCTTTTACCGATTTCCTACAGAAAGTTGGGTTAAAAATTGGCAGAGCAAATCTCCTAAAGACTTTACCTTTTCTATAAAGGTTCACAGATCTATTACCCATTATAATAGACTAAAGGGGAAAAGACCAGTGGAATTGTGGGAGCGTTTTAGAAAGACTCTAGAACCAGTTATCGAAAAGATCGACTTTTGGCTTTTTCAGATGCCACCCAATTATAAATATAACCAAGAAAATATGGATAGAATTAGGAGTTTCTTCACTGACATAGTTCGACCAGCAAATAAAGGCAACATTATTAATGATAGAAATTGTGTCATAGAATTCAGAGATTCATCTTGGTGGAAGAAGCAACCCATTAAAGAGATCGAAAAGGTAGGCATATCTTTCTGCTCTATTGATGCTCCCAGTCTTCCCAGAAGTATTATAACTATAAATGATATCGTCTACCTCAGGCTCCATGGGTCAACAAATTGGTACACAGATGTATATTCAGAGAAGAAACTTGACAGGTTCTTACAGCATATCCAGAAAGCCGAAGCAAGTAGGAAGGCAATTTACTTGAATAATGATCATGGTATGCTTTCGAATGGAATGTATTTATTAAATAAGAGCCAGAAGGAATCAAAGTAGATTGGCAAACTAGGATATCTATTATCGGGATATACCTCAGGTGTCACCCCCGCCCTCTCCGGTGACAAGTCTAGTTAGTATATAAAACTGAATTATTATATTATATCCTGGAAATTCAAGATGGTAGCGGTATCAAAGATTCTCGCAGCTGTTGACGGATCAGAACCATCAAAAAGGGCTTTTGAGCATGCGTTGTTTCTGGCCAAAGAATGTAATGCATCTCTACTTCTTGTAAATGTAGCAGACATATTTGAAAGAGCTGGAAGCGGCAGCAAAAAGCTCGAAGAAATCGCCAAAAAGATTGAGGAAGGAGAAATTGATAATAAAACAATGCTTCGGAGATTTGACTCACAGGCTAAAGAGTATGGGATAAGAGATGTAAACACAATAAAACAAAGAGGAAATGCTGCTGAAGAAATATTGAAGATAGCAGATGAGGAGAAGGTAGATTTGATAGTGCTTGGTAGCAGAGGACTGAGTACTGCTAAAGAATTTCTTCTAGGTGGCGTCTCCCACAAAGTGGTACATCATGCCAAGTGTCCAGTGACTATTGTACGATAGACATGTAGTGATAGCAGCTATCGGCCAGCCCAAACGCTG
>DASQQK010000305.1:0-2760 GCA_035643435.1 Nitrososphaeraceae archaeon
GCAAAGAGTTCACAAATTGTCAGTTGAAAATACTCGAATTATTATAATCGGGATAGAGAATATGTTACACTGGTTTTCTATATACTGAGTCATTTAGGTACTATAGAATGTGTCTTTGCAAGTAACAATATGATCACTCCTGCGGGCACGTAGAGGACAAACAATAGTAACAGATAGGTTATATCAGCCAGTTTAAGACCAGATCCAACCAAAATAACACCATACGTGATCGTTACTACTGAGGGAATAACCATAGCCAATATCAGTATTCTCAGGTATCCGAATATTTCATGGCTCAATTTGGAGGCGTTCTGAATAGTCAGACCCAAAATAAATGAACATGTTCCTATCAAGAATGATACCACAGTTAGCATGTTTTGTATAATGCTGGCTAGGTCGGTAGCAATATCTTGAAGAACCAAGTAAACTGGTTGAACATAGCGTAGACAACAGATGGGGTAGGAATGGAAGTAGTTATACCATGTCTGTGAAAAAGTTTGCGATAATAGACACAGCTCCCGCTTCGTACAAGTGGATTCAAAAGCCGTTCCTACTACGGTCCAGCCTATTTGTAAAATCTTTGGACTTGAATTGCCCAGAACCCTCGATAGTGCCACTTGACAAATCAATCACATCGTTAAGGTCGGCAACCACAAAGGACGATGAATTCAGCCTGGATAAGAGCAAGTCTGCATTTAATGATCTGTTCGATAGTTTTAGAATGTGTTTGCTTTGCTTGCATTCAGAAGGAGAATAGGTGGACAACAGCCATAAGGGGTCGCTACCACCTTAGTAATTTCATAAATACGATACATGTGTGGTTAGAGAGAAGAAACTGATCTTCAGTTACTCTTCCTCATTGTCAGTTTCCTCTCCCATTCCATCCAGAAAATCCTGGGCTTAGTCTGCTATACGCGGGGGTTAATCCAGCCATTTCCATGGGCCTACCTTGGCTTATACAACTACTACTAAGGTCGTCCGCCATGCATCATGTATACGTATGCACAGGTTTGCCATTGATTGAGTATGTATGGCAATACAAAGTAACACATTGAATACGTGGTATTCATATACATCTTGGACCAAAAATTCATTATTCCTTAAACGATGGAATCTCTCCTATTCGCCGATGGTAGTTACCAAACACTGCTGTGGATTGCTTTTGGGTAATTCGTAGGGATAGCTTTAGCAATAGACTTGGGGATAATTGAGAGTATAAGGAGAAGAATACTTTCAAAGAATAAGAACTCCCCGGATAACAATGTTCAGCTTCTGAATTACCAAGAGAGAACCAAAAAAACCTTCGAGCATGCATTGCGTTGGACCATAATCTGGATTTCGCTTGCAGGCGTATTTGCAGGTCTAATTTTTGTGGTTATGGGATATGACAAATCGCTCTTATTCCTGACAGGGTATGCTATTGAAAAATCGCTAAGTGTAGATAACATGTTTGTATTTGTACTAATATTTTCATCACTTGGGATTCCATACATATATCAGCACAAGGTGCTGATGCTTGACATACTAAGTGCAATCGGACTTAGAATAGTTCTCATTCTTGCAGGGATATCTCTGCTTGAATCATTTCATTGGATGATATACATTTTCGGTGGTTTATTGATATTCACCGCAGCACGAATGCTTGTAGCAAAAAGGGAAAAAAAGATAGAAGTAGAAAAGAATGTTGCAGTAAGAGTATTCAAAAAGTTCATTCCAATCGATCTTAAAAAAGAGACTACAGACAAGTTTCTTCATCGAGCATCAGATGGCATACTATATGCAATTCCAATGCTAATTGCCTTAGTAATTATCGAGATGACTGATTTGGTGTTCGCTCTTGATTCTATTCCTGCAATTCTTGCGATCACAACAGACTCGTTTCTAGTAATAACCTCTAATATATTTGCCATACTGGGCTTGCGGAGCTTATACTTCCTCCTAGCAGGAATGATAGACAAATTTTATTATCTTAAACCAGGACTTGCTGCAATATTACTATTCATAGGCATCAAGATGTTAATATCTGAGTTTTATGTAATACCAATACCCACATCTATAGTCATTATTTTTGGAATCCTAGGATTAGCAATTACACTTTCATTTATTAGAATCAAATATGTTTCTGTAAGGGAAAGTACGCACAGGCCAAAGGAAGAACTGTCAATTAACAAGAATGATGCTGATGAGAAATGAGTACTCGGATGTCCCATTTAGTCCATGAAATGCCATATATCCTATTGTTAGTGGTCCCAGCAGATTGTCTTTCATAGCAGAAAACTTCCTAGTAGGTTTAGAATTGAATTTCATACTAGATATTCTTCTAGCTCTTGGTGCTGGAGTTGCAATAGGTGCAGAGAGAGAGTCAAGAGGAAAACCTGCAGGTATTAGCAAGAATTGCTTGGTAATAGGAGGTGCAATGTTATTTACATATCTTTCAGCTGCAGTTGATCCAAATTCCACATCTCGTATAGCAGCTCAGATCGTTACGGGAGTCGGGTTTATAGGAGCAGGAATGATCCTTAAAGGCGAGATAAATGGGAGGGTAACTAATCTGACTACAGCAGCCAGTGTGTGGTTTTCAGCTGCTATAGGTATGGCTATTGGTTTTAACTTTTATATAATATCATTAGTAGCTATTGCATTTGCTGTACTAGTTCCTCGAATTCCTCATATTTCAAAAACAGAAATCGGGACCAAAAGCGATACTGATTAAACGAACTTCGCCTCCATTATATAATGTAGTCTGGCATCAAGGCGTAT
>DASQQK010000306.1:0-5592 GCA_035643435.1 Nitrososphaeraceae archaeon
CTTCATTGAGTTTATGGATAGGCTTTTCTGTCGTCTTAAGGATTCTTCTAAAGTCCTCAACTCTATCCACAGAAACTAAAGAGATAGCCTTTCCAGCACCACCGGCTCTTGCCGTCCTTCCTATCCTGTGGAAATAGACTAGTGGATCTGCTGGTATGTCATAGTTTATCACGTGACCTACAGCCGGAACATCAATTCCTCTTGCAGCAATATCCGTAGCCACAAGGATGTCTTCAATTCCTTTTCTGAATTTGTACATTGCGGCATCTCTTTGCCCTTGTGATAAATCGCCGTGCATTGTAATTGCCTTGAATCCCTCTTGCCTTAATTCGGAAGCAAGACTGTGTGTTCTTTGCCTTGTAGCGGCAAAAACTATAGTCTGTTTCTCATTCTTGGTTCTGATAAAATTGCACAGCTGTTTGAATTTTTCATTTTCACGAATGATTAGGTAAGATTGGTCTATAGTATCAAGACTTAATTCCTTTGAGTTGAGTCTTATTTCTTTTGGATCAACCATATATTCTTGTGCAAGCCTTAAAACCTCTCGGGGCATAGTAGCTGAAAACAAGCATGTCTGCCTGTCTTCTCTCATATTAAATAAAATATACTTTATGTCATCAATAAAACCCATGTCAAGCATTCTATCTGCTTCATCAAGTACAGCAAACTTTACTTCCTCAAGACTAATAGAACCACGTTTGATATGATCAATCAATCTTCCAGGTGTTGCTACCACTATCTGTACACTTGTCCTTAACTGATTATACTGGATACCAATACTTTGGCCTCCGTATATGGATACAACTCTGATGCCCGTATACCTTGCGAACTTTTTAATTTCAGCAGTAACTTGTACTGCTAGCTCTCTTGTTGGAGCGAGTATCACTGCTTGTACCGGACCCTTGCGTTTTATTTTAGTCAGCATAGGCAGTGCAAAAGCTGCCGTCTTTCCAGTACCTGTATGCGCTTGTCCTATAACATCTATACCTCTTAAAATAAACGGTATTGCTTCCTGTTGGATAGGAAAAGGAGCTTCAAATCCATTTTCCTTAAGTGCCCTAGTAATTTCAGCACTTAGACCTAACTCTTCAAATTTTGTTGTCAATTTTCTATTTTTCACTTTTTTGTATACAAAAGGAACGGAAAATACGGAAAGTAATTCTTATCTACTTGTCGAATCGCCGTAAATCTTTTGCTTCAATTAGGATTAGGATTACGAGAATATAATCTTTCACATATTAGTATTTGTTATGTTACCAGATTGGATTTTTCTCGAGCCGTACGAGGTTTACATTCGAGTTAAGCGCTATTGTACTATATCAATAATAACAATCTTCACTTATAGCGGCAGAATGCAACGAAACATAGTGCCTTCAAGCTAGATTGGTATTGAACTAGTTCCTTAAACAATAGTTTCAAATTATGTTAGGCAGTTTAGTACACCTGATGCGAAGAGACATAATTAGATATTTTTGCAGTCCCATTAATTGCAATCTTCTCAAAGATCGGTTACATAGTCTAAAGTTAAAGGAAATCCATTCTTTCTAAAGGATTAGCCATTTTTAGAGCAGATGACGGTTCATTTCAATTCATTTATCAAGCACGATATGACTGAGAATGTAATATCTATTGATCCACTCAGAGAGTTTGGCCAAGGGACTAGCACTTTTACGTATAGTATTATGTATGAATTTAAGGGCTGCACTGTAACGCAGTGTACCCCTTAGCTTTTATAACGTATAGAAACAGTGAATCATTTTATTCAATTTTACAGAACAAGGAAGAACTATTTCCTCTTCTGTATCTCCAAGATACAGCTGCTTTGCCCGATGGCGGAGTTGAGCTAATACGAGCTCAAGTTAACTCTCAACGGTTTTATGTAGTACTAAGGGTGTTAGATGTATAAGAATATAAATGCGTGATATGAATCGTATAAATAATTTAATGGCCCTTAACCAAAAAACTACTGAATCCAAGAGTGATCAAATTTGCTTCATGAATTATACGCAGAAATATTGTGTATGTATTGTCGATATAGTTAATTCTACTCTTGCCGCAGCAGGAATGACAAATTCACAAAAAATAAGGAAATATTACTCCATATTTCTTAACACGATATCTTTAATAATAAAGGGCTATGGTGGCAAAGTGACAAAGAACGTTGGTGATAGTTTGATTTACTACTTTGCGAAAACTACGGATTCTTCAAACAAGCTGGCATTTCTTGATATGCTTGAGTGCTGTATGACGATTCTTGGTGTTAATTCAATTATAAACAAAAGATTGGATGAAGAAGATTTACCACATATTAGCTATAGAATTAGCGCAGATTACGGCGCGGTAGAATTAGCTACTTCGGCAACATCCAGTAATGTCGACATATTTGGATCTATTGTCAATACGTGTGCAAAGATAAATGAGCTAGCAACACCAAATGGGATGGTGATAGGCCAAGACTTGTATTGTCTTTTGAGTATGCATAACATTCACGAAAACTACTCCTTCACTGAGATAAATAGATTTCATGATGAATCTAATAAAAGCCAATTACCTTTCAAAGCGTATTCTGTAAACTCTAGCAAAATCAGTGAACCGAAAATTCAATCGAGCAGCATTCATCAAAAAATAGAGGATCACCTAGAACACCAACAGCAAATACAAAGTGATTCCTGTAATATCTTGTTGGTGGACGATGATAAAGATATTCTTCTTACCTTCAAAGAAGTCCTAGAAGTTGAAGGCTATAATGTAAAGTTATTTTCTGATCCAAAGGATGCCCTGGAGCATTTCTTGTTGACGGATCCCTACTATTATCACTTAGTATTAATGGATATACGTATGCCTTGTTTAAATGGTATCCAGCTTTATCTAAAAGTTAAGGCTATAAGTCCTGATACGAAGGTTCTGTTTATAACAGCACTCGATGCAGTAGATGAGCTAGTAAGCATATTGCCAGAAGTTGAGGCGAATGATATTATGAGAAAACCTGTAGAGAGTAAACATTTTCTATCCGAAGTAAGAGCAGCATTACGCATTCAAACTCAGCGACCAACAGGGGATTATTATATGCACCATTAATAGCGGTAGACACATCCTTTAGTGTAGCGGTGCAGGCCATTTTTGTTAGACAATAACTATGCAATGGACTAAAGAATGCGAATACAATTCTAGTAAGAGCAATTTTGATGGGAATTAAAGCCTTCTTGTGAACCCCTCAGTAACCTTTCTGTAATAAGGAGGAGGAGGATAAGGAGGAAGCATGGTACGTTCTAGCTATAACGTACCATGAACCACACAAGTAATGCCGTTAACCCCTGAAGAACGAGATAAGAGATTGCAAAGTCTTAATGAGACTATAGATCAAAATTTGGATGAACAAATTCAGGAGCATAAAGATAGTGCCAGGTTTTCTTTAGCTTTATATTTTGATAGGGAATTGCCGCTTCTGAAGAATGTGCTAAAAGTGGAGATCTTCAGGAGGCAGTCGTCGATTGTATCTGGGCAGATTCACTCATGTCAAATTTGACATAACCAGCAATCTAACTCTTTACAATACGTAATCCACTGACCTATTATCGATCGATCGGTTATGACGCGTAGATGTAAGGTATATACTTGATAAATGGAAGACAGTTGTAACCTATGGATGGATTAAGAATATTTAGGCACTATTTTAAATCTGATATCTTTTCTATCATACCTTAACGCATTGCCAGACGTTCTTTCCGAGACCATGCTCGCTTTAATGGAATTATCTTTTTAGCTCGACTCTGCCACCACCCAACCAAGCCATTGCAAATATTACATTCAAGCTCTATCATCGAATCATTTATCCCAAATTTGACATATCTAAAATTAGTAATTCTGCAATTGCAATTGCATTCTATAGACCGTCGCATCAAGTAACCTATGGAAAACATCAGATATTACTGGATGGTTTTATTAGGCTATATGAAAAATATTTGGACTATTACATGTCGAAAGCTGCATATATGTTTAATATAATGAAATAGCTCAGTTGAAGCTCGTGTCCCGAATTCCGTGGAAATGCTAAGCAGAAACGGCCGGAACTCGCCCTTCCCTGTTTCAAAATAATAAAGATAGTCAATGGTACTAGAAAATGTATTATATTAAAGTCGTATACGTCAGACTTTGATAAATTGAT
The DNA here is from genome assembly GCA_035643435.1 of Nitrososphaeraceae archaeon. Classification (GTDB taxonomy): domain Archaea; phylum Thermoproteota; class Nitrososphaeria; order Nitrososphaerales; family Nitrososphaeraceae; genus TH5896. The sequence goes on from DASQQK010000306.1 coordinate 4,166, forward strand.
GTACTTTTGTGAGAGCCATATCTTCTTGTTGAAATGTGTCTAGCTAATGCTAGCAAATCTAGTTATTCGTTATTAGACTAGTTTCTTCTTCAAGATCTTGGATTTTATTTAGCTGTTTTCGTAATCGAATTGTTCGTCGAAAGTCATTCTCGGTTTCAGCTATCTCCATGGTTCAGCCTTTGTCATCATATTTTAAATCACCAAACGGCCTAGAACACTCTCGAGTATATCGATCTTGTTTATAAGAACGTCTGACTCGTATAGATTATTTGTATCTCTCAGTTTCAATTTTAGCTCTTGAACTCTAGCCCTTCACAGAATTCACAAACTAGTTTGATTTTTATCCCTTTTCTGAATCTAGCTTTGGCATTTCCCGGTTGTTGTAAATTGTATTGTTTCATGCTATTATTCTCATGTTCTAGAATTCTATCTTCCACAATATCAAATTCAAAAATCGGAGAGACAGATTCTATGAATCCAATATTAACTAGCCTTTGGGATCTTGCTTTAACAGTTGGTGTTGTAATGCCTGTTTCTCCGGAGATTTCCCTGAACGACTTACGTCCATCTTTCATCAATGATTTTAGTATGGCTACATGACATCTATGGCCTTACCTCTTTCTACCTTAACTCATATTTGCATGTATAAAACGGATGACTGAATACTATTTACGAACCAATGTAGCCGCTTTATAAGCCAAAGTTCTCTCCGGATTCACACGAAAGAATCTTGTTTACCTTGATTAGTACTATCTATCACTAATACAGACTGTCCAAACTCACTTGGCAGACTATAGACGTCGCATTCTCAGCCATAATTGTATATGTCAAAGTGTTCGCTGTGATATCATATACTGGATTAAACAATTCAATTACAGCCACAGCTATTTTCCCAGAAGTCATAAAACGAACCCTGATAGTGTGGCACTAATTTCTTGCATAATTCAAAGCCATCCATGTTTTCTACGATTCTATTGGTTCTTCGGTCTGTAGCCCGCAGACTCTTTCCAAGCAGTCTATCAATTTTTCAATGGTAGTATCATCTGCTATTGGGGGGATGGTTCAAATTGACCAACTAGGAGAGCGGCCTAAAAGTTCCGGTAATTCTTCTGGAGCGGCATCGTCCAAGAAAGCACATAATCCTTCTATGTCGGGTATATCATGTTGGCCGATAGATTCTACAAGTGCTGTTTTCTGTTCCTCAGTAAGGAACGTGGTAAAGCACTCAATGCACGTTTATGATTCTGGTGGTGGAGACATGAACTCATTGGTCACTGTACAGGAACGCTCCTGTCCAGCTTCTATTTGTCCACTACAGTCAGCGGAATATACAGGCTCCAAAGTGATTATAGGTGGCGGTATCATAGGTGCCGTTTCATCGACATGATATTCTCCAGGTTCCAGAGTTACAAGTCTACCAGTAGCTG
>DASQQK010000307.1:0-2707 GCA_035643435.1 Nitrososphaeraceae archaeon
TTTTCAGACATGTGTAAAATTGTACTGTCAATGGCAGCTTCTTCATTTATTCCGTGAATAGTGCAGTTACAGTCTAGTCCAACATCTGCGCATCGAATACAGAATAATCTCAAACTATCTTCTGTTTGATCTATTGATGGCAAATGATTTAATTTTTTCTGAATCAACTATTATAGAGCTCACCAACAGGTAGGGGTTTAAGCATCAGCCACCAACCATCCAGAAGAGTCCTAAATGTTCATGCAGGAACAGAGAACATATTGTCTTTCGGAAATGTCATATTATAGAAGTCTGTAGTGAAGCGATACTGGTCAACATTTTCAACATCCTTGCCGTCTATTACTATTCGGTGCTTTGCCCAATCATTTCTCGCCTTAACGCATTTTTGTAAATCTGCATCATTCTTATGAGTCTCATCATAGTTACACCATTCTGTCATTCCAAAGATCAAGATGGCGCGATCACCTGGAACATCGCAGTTATATGTAACAGTACCGGACGGGATATCTGCGATGATCGGATTTGCCAACATTACCGCAGGATATCCTAGTCCAATGAGACAGTCATAAGTATATTTAGTCGGGTCAGGAAATGGGGCGATCTCTTTGGGTATTGACATCCACCAATCCCAAAGTGCAATGCCCCAATCTTTATACGGTAAACCGTATGGACTAGAGGTTGGTGGGTATATCTGATCTTGCAGGGAACCATTTATAGACTGTGGATATATCGTTAAAGACCCAAAGGCAACTAGTATGAAGAGATAAATCGCGCAGGATTTTTTTTCCAATCAATTTCTCTGGGTAATATCTAATATAAAAAGGATTTTTGAATGAAGGATAAGTTTAATTGAACAGAGATTGAACTAGGAATCGGCAATGTTATAAATGCGGTCAATTCGATCTCTGTCGCCCTACCTAATATTTTTGCCAATGGTTGGTTTGTTTACATTCTTTTTAGACTCTTCATTTCTCGCCTTTCGTAATTTCTTTCCAATTGATGAGGCATCAGTTAATCGGATCTATCTGGCTAACTCGATCGGATGCGTCATCGTGGGTATCGGGATTCTATATATTCTTTTTAGAACGACGGAAGACAGATTGAAGAATTTACACACTTCCATCATGATATATGTATTCTTCATCTCTCAATCTATTATCATCATTTTTGTCATTATAACTCTCATGCAGTTACAAAGAGACGGAACATACACTTCAGCGAATGTCATTGTGTTATTTGCACTGTCATATGGAATAGGTTTGTACTATGTTGCGTTACTTGCAAAAAAATTCTTTGCCTGGTTCCGCATCGGGCGAGAATTCGTGGTCCTCTGCTATGCTCTAACGATGTGTGTCTTTATCGTATTCTTGATTACATCTATCGTATACGCCTCTTACGAATTCTCATTGAACATATACCCTGGTATGGCATCAGGCAGTATTGGAATTCAAGTGACTGCGAGTAACCCTTTGCCAAGTGTTTATGATACATATTTTTATTACACATATCTCCTCACATTCATCTCAGTATATCTAGTTACTTTACTGTCCTTACGTATCCATATGAAGAAAATGCGATCAGTTTTTTTCTACCTACTACTTAGTATTCCATTGATTTATTTTCTGCTAAATCTACTGCCATTCTTCACGATTTATATCGCTAGTCTGATAATGTATTCGCCAACTTACTACGGTAATATTTACACACTCTTCTTTAGTGGCACTGGTCCTCTTGGAGGAATCCTTTTCAGTTTGGTACTTCTTGCTGTTTCAAGAAGAGTGGATAATCTATCAGTGAAGAATTATCTATCAATTGCGGCGTTAGGCATGTTATTATTTTTTATAATTAACCAGAACCCACCATTACAAGAGAGTCTTCTTCCTCCATTTGGGATAATATCGAAATCATTCATCGGTTTGGCATGTTACATGATTTTTGTCGGAATGTATTCTAGTATAACACTTCTTTCTCGCAGAAACGCTCTTACAAATATGGTTATGAAAGAATTGTCAAAGGACAGACTATTCGGCTCGGCTGTCAGATCAGAGCAGGAAATGCAGGTGAAACGCATAATCAATAAGAATATAGATCTTATTGAACCGTCTCTAGAGACTGAACCAAAGGATTTGTCGAAAGACGAAATTGCTGAGTTAGTGAGTGTAGTGAGGAAGGAATTATCAGGATCTAAAGATCCTAGGCAGACTTAGGATCCAAATATACCGCATACTCTCCTTTGAATTCTATGCGATGAGTCAATTTCGACCATTCATCTGAATTTATTTGCCTATAGACAAAATAAACGTTGTAAAACATACATGTCTGTGCAACTGGACAGATCCTGAGTAGCCATGAGATGAAATCATATTGTATCCAGTTATATATTATGTCGCATCTACTCAGTTAAAAAATTAAGATTATGAGCCCCCAGCAGTACACCATCTACAGGTGAGGCCCATAAACGGAAGTAGACTTATGAGTACTGTTCCCAGCACCATTCCGACTACACAGATGTTAAATTTAGTTGGTTTGAACACATATTTTCTATAATGAATGTTGTATTACTCCTCTCCTCAATCAAGAGTAGAAGAAAGTAGCAACCTTTGTTAGAAATTAGTATGGATTATTATCTGTGGGGGGACACAGACATTCGCAAACATAACTACCTGTTGTACTGCCAGACATAGGTGACATTATAGCTTACCAAGAT
>DASQQK010000308.1:0-3092 GCA_035643435.1 Nitrososphaeraceae archaeon
TCGGTCACAGTAACAAACCATGAAGTTACAGTCGGGGAATAGGCATCGGTCTAGTAACATAAGCGCTAAATGTGCAGACTCCAGCATCTAAGTATAGGTGTGGAAATCACTGGTGAGAGATGTCAGACTCAACAGGAAGAAACAGTCCTACATAGCGAAATATCAGAGTTTGTACTCAAAACTTTGATATTTCACTATTTGAATAACTATGACATTAATCGCTGATACTGCTGTCTCGGCAACATCGTCGTGTTCAAGCTTGTAGCAGTCTTTACACCGGATTTGGTCATTTACTATATCTTACTTGTTCAGAGAAAAGGGTGAAACAGAGCAAAGGGCTGTATTCAAATCGACTGGGTCCAAGTTGTGCTGACAGATGACCAGACAAAAATTATATCTAATATAGAATAATTTATCTGACTTATCTGAATCAACTGAGAAATATTTGTTCACAAAATATGGTTTGCTAACAAACATGATCCAAACCTGCTATGCCAAATACGGACTAGTATCTGGTCTCCTATTATGTGCGATAGTGCTTAGCATTACAGAAGATAGTCAGAGGTTGGTTTTTGCGCAGATAACGCCCGCTTCAGAAAAAGCAGGAGGTAACAATGATGATGGATCGTCAAATAGCTCTCCAGAGACTGATGGAGGAGGTAATAACGATGATGGATCTTCCGACTCATCATCAGGCTCCAGTGATGAAGAAGATGATTCAAGTGGCAATATTGAAGATGATGGGATGACGACATCCCAACAAGCAGAAGAGGCAAATCCATTATTGGAAGCTATAACGAACAAAGTCAGACAAGAATTAGCCGCGGTTGGGATAACTGACCTCGGATTCTAATATGTGGCCCCCCCCAATTTTTTATCAACTTTAGCGCAGGACGTTCACTAAAACAGAGTGATCTCTTTCCTACATCCTCTTTTACCACATACTTAGAAATCATCGGGGTTAGACACACCTTACCCGGTATTCAGCTAACTCACTCAACCAATTTAGGTCAAATTTAGTTCAGGAAGTCTGACATACTGGTCTGTTTTGTTTTAATGACTCCTTTCTTTGAACTCGAGATATCTTCTTCCCGCTTGGACGGAGTGAATTCACCTCCCCATTTCATTTCCTCCAGACCTAACAATTGTCTAAAGACGTTTACTGTTCCAGGACCGAAACCTGCGTAATGATTGTTAGCAGCAACGATCGAAAATCTAACTTGAGATAGATCACCGCCATCAGTATTTTTCCTGAAGTTGCGTGCAATTTTCTTCATTTCTTTTACTCTATCTATTTGAATAGTACCAAAGTCTTTCTCCTGAATACTTCTATCTCCAATTAACCGTACGTAAACAAAATCAGAAGTAACTATAGGTGGTGTGCGAATGTCTACGAGTTGACTCCATACAAGGCACATCCTGTTATTCCTAAAGAAATTGTACGCAAGATCTTGAAACCACGATCTATTCCTTACTTCTACTGCATACCTAATACCTTTGTCAAGATAAGGAAGAATATTTCTTAGGGCATTTAGGCCTTCAACTATTTGTAAACTGGGAGGTAACTGTATAAGTAATGCAAGTAATTTCTCCTTTAATTCTGAGATAGATTCAAAGAAGTAATTCAGTTGTTCCTCATCGAAATCTGACAGTCTCTTGTCATGCGTTATGATTTTGGGAAATTTCGCAGTGAATCGAAAGTTGTTTGGCGTGCGGTTATACCAGTTCTTGACCATCGATCTGTTTGGAATTCTGTAGAATGAAGAGTCTATTTCGACATAGTCAAAGACCTGTGAATAGTATTTCAGCCAGTTAGAATTTTCAATACCCTTCGGATAAAATGGTCCCTGCCATGATGTATACGACCATCCGGAACATCCAATATAGTACTGCAAATCCCTTGATATGCACTAAAGAACACGACTGGATAATAGGTTTATGTGATAAGAATGATATCTTCTCAGAAACAAGCGAAAGAGGATCCTTTCTCATTCTACTAAGAAATTGTGTAGTTTTGATGCGCAAGAATCTACAGGTTTGTCCAACTAACAACGAAGAGGGATCAAATGATGATGATACTGGAAATATTAGATAAGAAATTCCTTCAATATTACCATTTGCGCAGTTAGTCGCGCGAAAAAGGTTGATACGCTAACCAACACCTGATGTAAATAGCAGTATGTCATCAGACAAATTATTGAAAGTTCGAACTCTATTCACAGTATTTTCATTAGTTTCGTTATTAGCAACTGTAAAACACTTCGGATAGCACAGGTGTAGAAAAGAAGACTTACATTTTGATATTTGGACTTGTGCGTCATGTCCTGCGCATTTCATTCTTGTTCTGCACATTTCATCATTATGGGAGTGGAAAGAACCCCAGGATTTAACTATAGATAATATGATCCTAAATTTCCATCTAGGATACAGCATAATGCAACTCAAAAAGACATAAATCCATCTGTTCTCTCTATTCCACTTAGATGAAAGTATTGGTTCCGAAATGGATGTTCTCTACGGTTCTCGTAATGGTGTTTATAATGGCAGCCTTCGTGATATTGAACGGTGGATCCTCTATTGCGACTATTCAAGAAAAGCAGACAGTTACGGTTGCAGCAGGAGGAGGCAACGCAACTGCTCCATGGACAGTATTTGTTCCGGAGGAGATTAGGATTAAGGCGGGGGACACAGTAGTATGGGATAATCCTACCAAGTATGCGGCCGAACCACACACAGTTACTTTTGTGTTAGACAATAGTACCATGGCACATGTTGAGGCGCCACTTGGTGTCTCAAATACCACAGAATTCACGGTGATTCCTCCTGGTTCAAATAACGAACCAATCTTGATACCAAACGAGGAAGGAATAAACACGGTGATCGCGGTCAATGCAAGAACATTTAGCCCCACAGTAATCGATTCACGAGGAACAGTTCAGTTTATGAATCCTAATGCAAATTATACCATGACAGGAGATGAAAAGTATATCAATTCAGGATGGCTACTTCCAACTGGATTAGAAGGGCTATATCCAGGTTCTGGTAATACATTTTCAGTAACATTTGAAGAGCCCGGAACCTATGAATACCTA
>DASQQK010000309.1:0-3541 GCA_035643435.1 Nitrososphaeraceae archaeon
GGTTTTATAGATAAACTTCCATCAGATGAGGATAAAGCTGTATTCACAGAGCTGCTCAATGATTGCCACAAATATTCAGTAGCAATAAATAATCATGCACAGCTGCATCCATTTCCATCAGAGTCTTTAATTATGTCGTTATTATTAACGCAGCATAAATTGATAAATCAACTCAAGTTGATGATAAGATCAGAACAGACACAGACAGAAACCATATCAATTCATGCAGACCAGTAAGAAGAGGAAAAGCATCATCAATTTTGAAGATAAAGGTAAAGATAATTTGTAAACAATTCTGCATGGTTTAAGACCATATTTTCATAAGCGCATTTACAATTGAGATGTTGGCTGCTGCTGCTTCTGCTCCTGCAGCATTAAGCTTGAATAAAAAGTTAATTAATAATGCAAAATATGGTGATATGATGAAGACTGTTCAAATTCTTGTTATTATTCTAGTAATAGCCTTTGCGATCGTCGTCATCGTGATTGGTTTAGGTGGACTGGACTGGAGGTTCTGTTTGGGAAACCCATGCCAATCATAACCTCTTTGAATACGATATCATCGAATCTCGGCTTGCTATTATACTCTTGGAACTAGAGCTATTTCTTGATCTTTCTAATTCCCTTTTCTCGTTGTATATATCTGCGCGGTTCTGAATCTTGAGACATAGTAACAGTTGATGTATAGAGGCCTATTGGTATGAGTGACGGAAACAGTGTGATTGCTTATGACGGGATAAGCCGTTCTGCAAATAGAATCACAGGAAAGCTCACAATAATAGTATATTTTAGCTTGCCAATCTGATGCTGAGAATAGTGTTGTGTTCCAAACCAAGACGATAAAATAATAGAGAGAGTAAGAGGATAATGGATGTTATAGTTAATACTATTGGTATTATTATTATACTCGTGCTTCATTATTTGATGGGTTGGAGAGGTGAATTGAGATTAATAAATTCCCCGTCTCTGTACACTGTGAAAATGATGTTTTCCCCTATCGCTTTATTTTCCTGGACATAAGAAAGCAAGCCTTCAATATCGACAATACTGTTACCATCAAGAGCTATTATTATATCGCCGCTCTGACGTTCACCATATCCGTTAGTGGTAGTGCCAGTTAATCCTGCTAGATCTGCAGTCCCTCCTCGGACTACAGTATCTACTAGGACTCCTTCCAAATCATCTGGAATATCGCCAAATTGTTTTGCTAGATCTACGGTGAGAGTAGATCCTATGATACCCACAGCTGGATGTATGTAATACCCATCCTGAATCAATCCAGCTGCAACTTTACTGATCGTATTTGATGGAATAGCCACACTCAAACCGGGGAATAGAGTGACTCCAGCAGCTGGGACAGGAGGATTTAATCTACCATATATCATTCCTATTACTTCCCCGCGCATGTTGATTAGAGGACCTCCAGAGTTCCCCGGATTCACAGCAACATCTGTTTGAATTGTGTTTGGCACTGAATAGCCAAGAAAGGGGAAATAAAGAAGATAGTCTGTTTGACCAATGATTCCTGCAGTCATTACTATTTTGGAAGCAAAGGGATAGCCAATAGTTGAAACCTGCTCTCCAATTTTAAGAGCGGAGGAGTTTCCCAGCGTTACAGGTTCAGAGGACGGCAAAGTTTCAGTGTTGTCCCGCATTACATTTAGCACCGCAATATCTGTAAACGCATCTCTTCCTATCACTTCGGAGTCATATCTGTCACCATCCCTAAAGACTACACTAGCCCTATTCGCTCCAGCCAAAATGTGATTGGCGGTGACTATATGCCCTTCATCATCAAAGATAAACCCCGCACCCACCTCGGTAGTATTCTGGGCCTGAGGATTTAGATTAAACAATGGAGGGGTTATACTTACAACCTGTACCACTGAATTACTCACATTATCAAATACGACTGGCAGGGCAGTACCAGCCCCTCCTTCATCAATCAAACGAGATTCATTAAGGGAAAGAGTGGCGTAAGCAGTATAGGACATGAAGGGCATAGTGAAAATGGACATGATAACGATGGTGGTGGTGGTTACTGCCAACACGCACGCATGTAGAAGAACCATTAAAGTTGTAGAACTCATATTGTTAGTTCCTAGAAATGACGACAAATAGCTTCGTTATAAAGATTGCAATTAATATCTCTTCACCAGATATGCTCATGTTCATCTGAGAGTTATCTTTGCTGGAGAAACACCGCCGTCGCATCCCCCTGCTGGCGCGCCTTGCTGTCTCGATACGATACTGAATGATCAACGCCAATATGGGTAATAGATCATCTTTATACACCCTCTGCTAATGTGGGTCATAATTAAATAACTAGCTAAATAAAATATGATGACGGACAGTGCATATTATACTGTCATTTTGGACAAGTAACAGAGAAAAAAACATCCGTCATTCTTGCAAGTTGCTTGCTATATATAGCAAGTGTTTCATGCTGTTACTACAAAAAAAAGAGTTTGGACTCCTCTATTTTGCTACCCACTAGTGGAAGTTGTTCCCTAGTAATAGTAGCTATTAATTGCCTATTGTTTTCCTTGCTTGGTCCAGGTGCTTACTACTCGCTATCTCCGGAATCTACTTCTGGAAATGTTTGAGTAGGCAGCAAGGTTACAATGTTCTCATCACCTTGGATCTGTGAGGCACCATTTTGACACCCAACATTGGTTGACATGAAGCCATTTCCACAAGCGTTAGTTTGTGATATTGCCTGGTTCTTTTCATATTTCTTCTTGCCTGCAAACGCGTCTTCTGTTGCCAAAGCTGATGTTGCGGCCAGCATTACAGCTACTGCTGCTACTACAGCTATAGTTAGACTCTTGTTGTTGTTCATGATTATTCACATTAATATCGACTTGGTTTATCTGAATTAAGCAAATTCAGGCGATTTCATAAATCAGATATTTGTTCTATTAAAAGTACAATTAAGGTCAGCAATGGCAACGGCAACAGCAGTTATAGCAAAGCAATGTCATCCAAGAAGTTCTAAAGGAAAATATTTCACCCTTTAAGGTTTTTCCAAAGTCTTACAAGTTTCAGAGGAAGGAAAGATCTGCCATTCTTCTAAATTGTCTATTACTTAAGCGCTTTCTCTGAAATATAAGAATACAGCTGTGAATCAGACATATACCTTTTTGCGAGTGCTAAGGACCTTGAATCATCTCCCACTGTGTATCTGAATAAACATTGGGAGGATAGCGATGCGTTGTTTATTGCCTCAATGATCACCGCCGAGACAAGTGAAGGAGGTGGGGCATTCTTCATAGCAGAATAGTAGGTGGGGAGAAATGCATCTACTGTTTCAGAATAGTGCGATTGATAAGCATTATTTTCTTTTTCTCTCTCAACTTCCGTTGACTTATAGTGGGCATTTTTAGGATACCTAATATGCGGCACAAAATTCGTGTTAATAACCCCAGGTTCTATTAGGATCACCTTGATCCCGAAAGGTTGAAGTTCATATGATATAGATTCGCTTAATCCCTCCAATGCAAATTTAGAACTTGAGTATGCACATTCTCCAGGGATTCCT
>DASQQK010000310.1:0-3029 GCA_035643435.1 Nitrososphaeraceae archaeon
AAACAAAAGATATCGTATGAAATTCAAAAAGGCAAATCAATAGATACTGGAGTAGACCGATTTGGAGCACTTGTTGGAAACAATTGCACTATTAGCACATCTGTCATAATTATGCCAGGAAGACACATTCAGGCTGATACAATGATTCAAGCCTTATGGAAAACGTATGAGGTAAGTAGTAAGAACTAATTTCGAACGGCGGTGGACCTCGAGAGTATGTCATATATATTATTCAAAATATCTCGATAGAGTCATTATATGACTGTTGAATGTTTGAATGTAGGAACAGACATAATAGAAGTCAAACGGTTTCGAAACAAACCACTAAATAAAAGAAATGAGGGGTTCTATTATTCAGTTTTCAGCAAATCTGAAATAATATATTGTGCTAAATTTTCTGACCCTTATCCTCATCTTGCTGGCATATTCGCTGCGAAAGAATCAATAATTAAATGTTTAGACAAGCCTACAAAAATGATTGATATAGAGATCGTTCATGGTCAATACGGTAAACCTACTGCTGTGATTCATCGTAAAAGGAAGCGCAGCATTTCGGTGCAAATATCAATTTCACATACCAAATCACTCGCCGTAGCGGTAGCACTAACCTACTAGCACTTGATATATGTTCATCGCTTGCAGAAAAAGGCATTAGGTATTAGGATCGTCTAATACTTGAGACTGATACTTACTGAACATTCAAATTTAATGTCTTTGGCTTCAACTGACATTTTTTGCGGCCGTCTCTATGGAGAAATTTCCCTCATTCATGATGTGGTGTACAAAACATATCCATAATTTCATTCAGACGATAGGGATGCTACAGTGATTATCTGCCCGCGCCAGGCAAGCCTAAAACCTTTGTCGGTGATCTGTAATCGCCTTGGATATTTAATCCTTCATTCGTTGTAACTCGAATCAGGGCGGGGGCAGTATCCGGCTTGGGGTAAAAGAAATATGACTGTCCGGGCAGCAGTGATGATAAATTCTGAATGTCATTTTTTCCTAAATTCACTAGTATTCCAGTCACTTCATTTTGCCCGATATTCGTCAGTCTAATCCTGTATTGTATTCCAGAGATATCTGTAGTATCTTTAGTTGGATCTAGCTCTAGCGCGAACATGGGCCTATTGACATAGGCATTGTAAAAATACAAAAACAGACCTCCTATTAGTATTAATGATATAATATAGTAGTACCGCTGCTTCAACATTATGTTATAACACAATAACACCAATCAAGTATATAATAAGATCTTTAGAATTACTGCATCAAGATCGTCTTCGATGCTATCATAAACATTCACACTGGTCTCAATCGATGTTCTCATGTATATTCATATACTCTAAAACACCGCTAAATCTATCTTTAGGCTATGAGAACTATCGCTACGACCGAAAAGACTTTCAGACTAATAGTGATAATGGTGGACTACGTTCTAATGTATGGAAGAAACCGCAGATAACAGTTTGACGGGTGCCGAACCTAATTACTTCAAAAAAGAAGCAACAAGGACAGAAGTTAGAGGGTGTTATGAAGCTACTACTAGAAGCATTAGTAATTGATCGTGTGTAGATGCATAGCATATGCTGTATCGAGGTAAAAACTGTGCACTAGACTCCGCGATCGGGTCCCAATGTCTAACGCAATTTAATAAAGATCTTGAAAGCGTTGCTCAAATCAACTTCTGCAATCACACTACTATTCAGACGGTCTTATTGCCCGTACAGAACATTATGTACCCAGAGTGGCCTCATTATGAGCTACAAATAGTGTTCCTGATGTAGATCATATTAACTCTGAATTATTTTATTTTATTTTCACTCACTTTCTAGTAGAGTAATTGAGTAGGTCCGCATATTAGATTAAACACAAAGAACGAAAGGTGGGAACTGCCGTTTTATGATATCATTCATAATACGTCGGATACTATGTTCCGACTGGCAATTACATTGATTTAGAAGAATGGATATTGCTAGTAAAAAGACTAAACCTTTCAGTATTAATTTAATCATCTAGATTAAATCAATAAAAATTAGCCTCCTTATTGGCGACTAGATAACAACTAATCCCATCAGAAGAGTGTACCGCATTCCTTGCACTCTAGCCTATCCTTATTTTCAGGACTTGGTGCAACATAAAGACTATTGCATTGTGGACATCTTATTTCGGTTGTCGCTGACATTGTAGTACCGTAACGGACTTCCTCCTTTTTAATGTTTACAAGATAGACGAATCGACTCTAATATGATGTTAAAGTGGAGTTCGTATTCGATAGGCCAACTCATCCCTCGATATTTTCATTACCTGATGGGGTATTAGTGAAGATATCTTCATGCAACGGGTCGTTTACATGACTGTCTGCAAAGCGGTTAATCTAAAAAGATCAATAATTTAATCCGTGAGATTATAAAAATAATCCTTAAGTAGCATAGAGCATCTCGTATTCTACTGGTCGTCGTTACTACTAAATACATCTGCTTCACCTATGGGATTCTGCTAGTACTACCGGACTACAGTTGATCGTTCTTGGGACATAACTAAAACTAACGGTAACATAAACAGAAGGTTTTGATTTGACTGGAAACTATTCCGTTGTTTCAAGTTTAATATAGATCCAGTCATAAGGTTACACGTACTAATTTTAAAAGGGCACGGTTATGTATGTTATCATCAAGAAGATGATATTTCGTAAAGAGGAGTATTGTGAAATCGCATTTGAGATAGTAATAAAAGAATATCGTCAAGTGCACCAGCATTAAATGTGAATATGTCAGTAAATTGGTTCAGATTCAATAAGAGAACGCCTTAGAATAATAATTTTGATTCAAAGCCCTTATCTTACTCCATTTTCACACTTCCAATTGAATCAAAGTAGCTTCTTTATACAAAACAAGCGTAAAGCAATTATGACAGTGTAAACTCAAATTAATTTAAAATAGTCCTCTTGTATATACTTATATTCCAATATGGAGCTGATCTTTCGCCGATCTAAGCATTTTCTGGATTCGATACTAGATACAAAAGAG